>JAZURK010000089.1:0-3164 GCA_045606165.1 Christensenellaceae bacterium | reverse complement strand
GCAAGGTTTACGGCGATATTGGTTTTACCGCTACCGTAATGCCCCGTTAAGATTGTGATTCTTTTAAAATTCATAATATTTTTTACGATATTCATAAACAAAGTTTATGAGTTGTGGATTTTATCTTTATATAACTTATTTCGTAGGAACGAATTAGAAGCGAGTATTTCAAGGCTCGTAAAGTTTTGCGGATTTGGTAGACCTTGTTGGTCACCAAGGTCGATAAATTTTACAGAAACGAAGCATAACGCCGTTTAGAGTTTGTTTCTTTGGATTTTACCACTAATAGTTTTAGGCAACTCATCTTTAAATACAACTACTCTTGGGTATTTGTATGGAGCGGTACGTTTTTTAACGTAGTCTTGAATTTCTTTTTTGAGTTCTTCGCTTGGAGTTGTGCCTTTAACGAGTACGATACTTGCTTTTACTACTTGACCGCGAACTTCATCGGGAACAGCGGAAACACCACATTCTAAAACGTAAGGGAGTTCCATAATTACCGATTCGATTTCAAATGGTCCAATTCTATAACCCGAAGATTTAATAACGTCGTCAGCACGGCCTACGTACCAATAGAAACCGTCTTCATCGCGCCAAGCGAGGTCACCAGTGTGATAGAAACCGTCGTACCAAACTTCTTTAGTTTTTTCTTCGTCTTTATAGTAACCGCAGAAAAGACCGTTTGGCTTGCCGTTTTTAGTGTTGATACAAATTTCGCCCGTTTCACCGTTAGGTACAGGATTGCCTTCCCTATCGAGAAGTTGGATATCATAGATAGGTACTGGTTTACCCATCGAGCCTGGTTTAGTGTTAGTTCCAACCATATTGCCGATAAGTAAAGTGGATTCCGTTTGGCCGAAACCTTCCATAATAGAAAGCCCCGTTGCCTCTTTGAATTGTTTGTAAACTTCAAGGTTAAGCGCTTCGCCGGCAGTAGTCATATACTTAATTGAAGATAAATCGTATTGAGAAATATCTTCCTTAACGAGCATACGGAGCATTGTTGGTGGCGCGCAGAAAGTAGTGATATTGTATTTAGCAAACATTGGTAAAATGTCGCTAGCGTTAAACCTATCAAAGTCGTAAACGAAAATAGCGCCTTCAACGAGCCATTGGCCGTAATACTTACCCCACATTGCTTTAGCCCAACCGGTATCGCTAATCGTGAAGTGGATA
The DNA here is from genome assembly GCA_045606165.1 of Christensenellaceae bacterium. GTDB lineage: Bacteria > Bacillota > Clostridia > Christensenellales > Borkfalkiaceae > HGM11412. The sequence continues at coordinate 1,988 of JAZURK010000089.1, read as the reverse complement.
CCGTCGTGCCTTGCGGCGTGCCAATATTTAGCGGTGTGGAAGTGACCAAGCGCGTATTTATATTTGTGCATTGCGATTTTTGGATAGCCCGTAGTTCCCGAAGTAAAGAACATAAGCATAATATCGTCGCCACCCGGCGTGTCTTCAGTTCTTTCAAAGTGAGTACTGAAAAGTTCACATTCTTCGTCGAAATTTCTCCAACCGTCGCGACTGCTACCAACGATAATTTTATGTTTTAATTGCGGACATTTTTCACTAGCAATATCTACTTGGTTTGCCGAACCGCCTTGAGCAGTACATAAAATTGCGGATACGCCAGCGCTGTTAAAGCGGTATTCAAAGTCTTTTGCTAAAAGTTGATTCATTGCAGGGATTGCTATTGCGCCCAAACGGTTTAAACCGAGCATAGCGTACCAATATTGATAATCCCTACCAAGAACTAGCATAACTCTATCGCCTTTTTTAATACCTAAAGACTTAAAGTAGTTAGCCGCCCTACACGAATATTTTTTAATATCGCTAAAAGAGAAACGGCGTTCGGTTTTATCCCTAGAAATATGCAAAAGCGCAAGTTTTGAAGGGTGTTTTTTTGCAATTACGTCAAAGATATCGTATGCAAAGTTGAATTTGTCTTGATTTTTAAAGTTGATAGAAAGCGGAGTGCCGTTTTCATCTTCAACGCAGTCGATAAATTTACTGTACGCCCTTTCTGCGTGGTCTTTATCAACTTCTTTTATAAGTTTGTTTTCGGGATGTTTTTGAAGTTCCGGTATAGGTTCGCCCGTAGGGTTTAATACGATAGCGTAGAAAATACAGTCCTTACCGCCAACGGCAATCATACCGTGAGGGGTTGAAGAATTGTAATAAATGCTATCGCCCGCTTTTAAAACTTCAACGTGGTCACCGATTTTAATTTTTAACTCACCGTCTACAACAAGGTCGAATTCTTGACCGGTGTGAGTAGTGACTTCAATTTCTTTATCTTGAGCACTTGCATCATATTCGCTAACAACGTAAAGAGGTTCGGCTATACGATTTCTAAAGGTAGACGCCAAGTTGTAGTAAGTCATACCATGCGCTTGTTCAATTTTTTGACCTTTGCCACTTCTAGTTAAAACGTAGGAACTTAATTTTGGGCTTTTTCCTTCAATAATTTCGGTAACGTCGACGTTAAACGCTAAAGCGCACCTATAAATAAAGGCAAAGTTTAAATCGGATAAACCGTTTTCACATTGAATATACTGTTCTTCGGTAACGCCGGTTTTTTCCGCCATTTCTATGGTGGAAAGACCTACGATTTCGCGAAGTTCGCGTATTCTTGTTGCCATTTCTTGAATTTTTAAATCAAGGCCAATCATATTTTGCATAAATTCCTCCGTGTGAAACAAAAAACTCGTCTCAAAGATAAAACTTTGAGACGAGCATAGATAAATCTAACCCGCGGTACCACTCAAATTGCAGTAATACTGCCACTCAAGGTCTAACAACCCGTATGCATTAACGCAGCAATCACGAGAAGGTTCTACTTGATAAAATCTTTCTTCCTTCCGATTCAGAAGCTACAACATTCAGTACCCTTTTAATAACTTGCACCAACCGTTATCTCTCTAAAAAAGAATATTTGAACGACTCTTCATCAACATCTTTATTTACTGTATTTTATCACACCTTTAAATAAGTGTCAAACGTTTTTATCTTTTATTTTAAAGTTATATATAATAAAAGCTTAATATTTTATCACAAAATGATTGTTTCTGTAAGAAATGAATTAGAAACGAGTATTTCAAGGCTCGTGAGTTTGGGTGGACACAACTAACCTTGTTGGTTGTTGGGGTCACACAAACGAAACAGTAAACGACGCATAACGCAGTTTATAACTTGTTTCTGTAAGAAACGAACTATAAACAAGTTAGGCAAGGCTCGTAAAATTTAGCGGACTTGGTAGACCTTTGTGGTCACCAAGGTCGATAAATTTTACAGAAACGAAG
>JAZURK010000088.1:0-4346 GCA_045606165.1 Christensenellaceae bacterium | reverse complement strand
AAACGCTACGATAAGCGGTTTATATTCTTTATTTATCTCTTGCATATTGCGTCTACCTCCGCCATAATTTGTTTAGTTGAGAATCCTTTAAGGTCCATAGCGCCCGAAGGACAAGTTACCGTACAAGCGCCACAACCTTGACATACCGCTTGGTTTACGCTTGCTACCCTACGGGTTTCGAACTTACCGCCACCCATACGGAATTCTTTATCAACGTAAGTAATAGCGCCGTAAGGACATACGTTTTCACAAACCGAACAGCCTGTACATATCATTTCGTCCGAGTGTGCTACGCACGCGTTACATTTAAGTTTATCTTTAGCAAGTAAGCCAATAACTTTTGCAGCGCAAGCACTTGCTTGAGAAACAGTTTCAGGGATATCTTTAGGGCCTTGACATACGCCCGATAAGAAGATACCAGCCGTTGGACTTTCAACAGGTTTTAACTTGGCGTGAGCCTCTGTTAAGAAGTTGTTAGTATCAATACTTGCAGTAAGCATAGTAGCGATATTTCTTACCGATGGGTTTGGTTCGATAGCGGCTGCAAGTACTACCATATCCGATGGGATAATAACTTGTTCGTTATTGATAAGGTCAGAGCCTTGTACCATAAGTTTATCGCCGTCCGCGTAAACCTTACCTACCATACCTTTAATGTAGTCAACGTCGTATTGTTCTACTGCGCGACGGAAGAATTCATCGTAGTTTTTACCAGGAGTTCTTACGTCGATATAGAAGATATGCACTTCGGTGTCAGGATATTTTTCTCTAACGAGCATAGCGTGTTTAGCAGTATACATACAGCAAATTTTACTGCAGTATGGCTTACCGCAACCCGAAGTATCCCTTGAACCTACGCATTGAATAAAGGTAATAACCCTTGGGTGTTTACCGTCAGAAGGACGAACGAGTTTACCGCTTGTAGGACCAGCAGCGTTCATAATTCTTTCAAATTCAAGCGAAGTTACAACGTCTTTATAAGTAGAGTAACCGTATTCGTTGAAACTTTCAAGCGAAATAGGTTTAAAGCCCGTTGCTACGACGATTGCACCGTATTCCCTTTCAACGAAAGAGTCTTGCATAGTGTAGTCGATTGCTTTAGTAGGACATTGCATTGCGCAAAGTCCGCACTTGCCGTTTTTAATCTTCAAGCATTGTTCTGGGTCGATGATTGCAACGTTAGGAATTGCTTGAGCAAACGGAATATAAATAGCAGGACGAGTGTTAAGTCCCATATTGAATTCGTTAAGACCTTTTTTAGACGGACATTTTTGAGTACAAAGACCACAACCCGTACAAGTATCTTCGTTAACGAATCTTGCTTTTCTTCTAATTTTTACCTTGAAATTACCTACGAAACCTTTAACTGCTTCAACTTCGCTAAAAGTCATAATGTCGATTTTTTCGTTTTGAGCGCAGTCAACCATCTTTGGCGTTAAAATACAAGCCGCACAGTCAAGGGTTGGGAAAGTTTTGTCAAGTTTAGCCATATTACCGCCGATAGTTGGCGATTGTTCTACGATATCAACTTCAAAACCTGCTTCGGCAATGTCAAGAGCCGATTGAATACCCGCAATACCGCCACCGATAACGAGCGCCCTTTTAGTAACCGGGCTTTCGCCAGACGTGAGCGGAGCGTTAAGTCTTAATTTAGCAATAGCAGTTCTACCTAAAATGATAGCCTTTTCAGTAGCCTCGTCAATATCTTTATGTATCCACGAACATTGTTCCCTAATGTTTGCGATTTCAACCATATAAGGGTTAATACCCGCAGATTCACACGTTTTTCTAAAAGTTGCCTCGTGCATTCTTGGCGAACAAGAACATACTACTACGCCTGTAAGACCGTGCTCTTTAATTGCGTTTCTAATAAGTGCCTGACCGTTTTCAGAACACATATATTGATAGTTCTCTGAAATGACAACGTTTGGTTCCATTTTAAGAACTTCTGCAACTTTAACGACGTCAACCGTCGCTGCGATGTTGGTTCCACACCAACACACGAATACGCCTATTTTTTGCATATCTCACTTCCTATATAAATTATTTGTTAAATTTTCTAAACATACTAACCAAGAGTTGTTGAGGAATTTGCTCGTCAATTTGTGAAGGAATTTCTTCAGATTGTACGCGGTTTTCACCTTGCATTCTAATAACTTCTTGTCTTACCGCTTCGATAATAGCGGCAGGAGCAACGCTTCTTGGGCATCTTTCTACGCAAGCAAAACAAGTTAAGCAAGTAAATAACGATTTGCTTTGAAGTAACTTGTCAATCTCGCCTTTTTCTATATAACTAACGAATTGGTGTGGTTTGATATCCATTTCGTTATAAACGGGGCATCTACCCGAACACTTACCGCATTTCATACATTTTTTAGCGTCGGTACCACTTCTTTCTTTAATGAGTTTTACTTGTTCGTTCTTTTCCATAACTTACTCCTTAACCCCCAAAGCTTCGGCTAAAAGTTCAGTAAAATACTTAACAGGAATAGCGTTTTTGCCGTTTTCAGTTAAGTTATACATACATAAAGGACAAGCAGTTACAAGCATATCTGCTTTAGCGTCTTTAGCCGAGTCGATAATAGATTTGCATTTTGCTTCGGCAATTTCTTTTTTTGTTAAAGAAACGTAAGCACCGCAACATTCGTTTCTAAACGGATATACGACAGGTGTTGCGCCGATTGCCTTGATAAAATCTTCGATAATAGTAGGATTTTCAGGGTTATCAAACGCTAAAACTCCACTTGGACGAAGAAGTAAACAACCGTAGTACGCGCCGATTTTAACGTCTTTTAAAGGTTTTACTACCTTTTCTTTGATTTTGTCGAAACCAACGTAGTTTTTAAGTACTTCTAAATAGTGGATAACTTCCGCTTCGCCGTTGTAAGCCGTTTCTAAACCTAAATAATTGTTTGCTTTAAAACGCATATTAGCGTCGTTTTTCATATCGTCGTTAACGCGTTTTAAAACGTTGTGACAAGCCGAACATAAAGTTAATACTTTACCGTCGTCTTCCATAGAAGAAGCAAGCGTTCTTACCGCTGAAAGTTTAGTGGCTACTTCGTCTTTAGCAACGGGATAAACCGCACCGCAACATTGCCATTCTTTTACTTCTTCAAAATCTACGCCAAGCGCTTCAAGTGCTTTTCTTCCGTAGATATCAAGTTCTTTTGCCTTCGTTTTAAGGGTACAACCCGGATAATAACTAAATTTCATAATCTACCTATTATATCATTTGCTCTGGATGGAATACTTTATCAAATTCTTCTTCAGTTAAGAATCCAAGTTCCACGCAGGCTTGTTTTAAACTTATATTTTCTTTATGAGCCTTTTTAGCAGTTTTTGCAGCGTTTTCATAACCGATATATGGGTTAAGCGCCGTAACGAGCATTAAAGAGTTATAAAGATTGTGGTTCATTTTTTCTTTGTTTGCTTTAATACCTGCAACGCAGTTATCGTTAAACGAAACGATACCGTCGGCAAGAAGTCTTACAGATTGTAAGAAGTTGTAAATGATTACAGGCATAAATACGTTGAGTTCAAAGTTACCTTGAGACGCACCCATACCAACCGCTACGTCGTTAGCCATTACTTGAACGGCAACCATAGTCATAGATTCGCATTGTGTTGGGTTTACTTTACCTGGCATAATTGAAGAGCCTGGTTCGTTTTCAGGAATAAAGATTTCGCCAAGACCGCAACGTGGGCCAGATGCAAGCCATCTAACGTCGTTTGCTATCTTCATCATATTAGCCGCTAATCCCTTTAACGCGCCGTGAGTGAACACGAGTTCATCTTTAGAAGTTAAAGAGTGGAATTTGTTAGACGCTGTAATGAAAGTCTTGCCGGAAATTTTGCTAACTTCTTCAGCAACTGCTTCGGCAAAGCCTTTAGGAGCGTTTAATCCCGTACCAACGGCAGTACCGCCAAGCGCAAGTTCACGAAGACCGTCAAGCGAGTTGATAATCATACCTTTGCTCTTTTCAAGCATTGAACGCCAACCGCTAATTTCTTGACCGAAACTAATAGGAACTGCGTCTTGAAGGTGAGTTCTACCACTTTTTACGATATCTTTATTTTCTTCTTCTAAACGAATAAGCGTCGCGATAAGTTTATCCATTGCAGGAATTAATTTATCTTCAATAGCGATAACAGCCGCGATGTGCATTGCCGTTGGGAAAGTATCGTTACTTGATTGGCTTTTATTGATGTCGTCGTTAGGGTGAAGGAGTTTAGCCCCAGCAAGTTCGTTACCCCTACCAGCGATAACTTCGTTTGCGTTCATGTTAGATTGAGTACCCGAACCCGTTTGCCATACTACGAGTGGGAAATGGTCGTTAAGTTTA
>JAZURK010000087.1:0-2137 GCA_045606165.1 Christensenellaceae bacterium | reverse complement strand
CTTTAAAAACGCTTTACAAATACAGTCTTCGTCACAGCCTTTTGTATTAAGTTGAAAAAAGTTTAGCACTTAAAAAAATCTTTGTCAACTATTTTTTAGGGTTTTTTGAGTTTTTTTTGAGTTTTCACAAGATTTTTATTAATTTTTCTTTCCATAAATAATGACAAGCGTTCAATTTTTTGGTATAATGTCAAATATAAATATATAATAGTATATCATATAGAAAAGGAGCACATTTAAAATTGACTTCGCACGACTTATCTAAAGAGTTAGTTATTAAAAACCACTCGACAAACGAAACTAGTGGTTTAACTACAGAGCAAGTTAAAGAACTTCAAGCAAAATACGGCGAAAACAAACTTCGCGAAAAGAAAAAGAAAACTAATCTTCAACGCTTTATCGAACAATTTAAAGACGTTATGATTTTAATTCTTATCGCAGCGGCGGTAATATCTTTCGTTCTTGCTTGTATCGACGGCAATCCTAAAGAATTCTTTGAACCCGCTTTAATTTTACTTATAGTAATTTTAAACGCTATGATGGGCGTTATTCAAGAAAGCAAGGCGGAAAAGGCGCTTGACGCACTTAAAAATATGTCCGCCCCACACGCTAGGGTTATACGAAACGGCGTTGAAGAAATAATCGACGCAAGTTTACTCGTTCCAGGCGATATTATTAAACTTGAAGCGGGCGATTTCGTGCCTGCCGACGCTAGACTTTTAAAAAGCGTAAGTTTAAAAAGCGAAGAATCGGCGTTAACGGGCGAATCAGTTCCAAGCGAAAAGGACGCTGAAGCGATAATCGACCAAAAATCACCTATCGGCGATAGAATTAATATGGTATTTTCGGGTTGTTCGATTACCTACGGTACGGCTACTGCCGTAGTTACCGCTACGGGTATGGATACCGAAATGGGTAAAATCGCTAACCTTTTAGACGGCGAAAGCGAAACCCAAACTCCACTTCAACAAAAACTTGCTACTCTTGGTAAATACCTTGGTATTATGGCGCTTGTTGCTTGCGGTATCATTTTTATCGTAGGTCTTTTAAACAGTATTCCGGCACTTGAAATATTTATGACTGCCGTTTCTCTTGCTGTTTCGGCTATCCCTGAAGGCTTACCTGCTATCGTTACAATCGTTCTTTCTATCGGCGTACAACGTATGGTTAAGAAAAACGCGCTTATCCGTAGACTTCCTGCCGTTGAAACGCTTGGCGGTGCATCGGTTATTTGTTCGGATAAAACGGGTACTCTCACACAAAACCGTATGACGCTTACTAAAGCATACGTAGACGGCGGTGAAATCGAACTTATTTCTAACGCAAATAGCGAAAAAATACAAACGCTTTTAAACTACGGTACTCTTTGTAGCGACGGCTCGGTTATCATTAACGGCGAAGATGAAAAACACATCGGCGACCCTACCGAAACGGCAATCGTTTACGCGTCGTACAAAAACGGCTTTACTAAAGAAGACTTAAACGCTAAATATCCGCGACTTGCATCTATTCCGTTTGACAGCGATAGAAAACTTATGTCTACCATAAACGAAATTGACGGCAAACTCGTAGTTATCGTTAAAGGCGCGTTCGACGTAATGGCGCTCCGCACGGTATCTGGCGATTTAGAAACGGCTAAACGCATCACTAACGAAATGAGTAGCGACGCCCTCCGCGTACTTGCGGTTGGATATAAAATTATCGACAAAGTGCCTGAAACCCCTACGAGCGAAGAACTTGAAAACGGCCTTACGTTTATGGGCTTGGTTGGTATGATAGACCCGCCTAGACCTGAAGCAAAAGACGCTGTTAGTATTTGTAGGCGCGCAGGTATTAAGCCTGTAATGATTACCGGCGACCACGTTGTAACTGCGTCGGCAATCGCTAAAGAACTTGGTATTTTAGTAGACGGCGATATGGCAATTACCGGCCCTGAACTCGACGCTATGACGGATAGAGAACTCGACGATGTAGTTGAAAAGATTTCCGTTTACGCTAGAGTTTCGCCAGAAAATAAAATCCGCATAGTCAAGGCTTGGCAAAGAAAAGGACAGGTTGTCTCTATGACGGGAGACGGTGTAAACGACGCGCCCGCGCTCAAGGCTGCAGATATAGGCTGCGCTATGGGTATTACGGG
>JAZURK010000086.1:0-3978 GCA_045606165.1 Christensenellaceae bacterium | reverse complement strand
CAAGAAAAATTACTTTTTTATTATTTTAACATAAAAAAAGTAATATTTCAAGAATAAATAATGACATTTTTGTCAATATTTCTAATATGAAAAAAGTATCATTAATTTTAGACGGCATAATTGCGTTTTCAGGGAGCTTATTGCTTAGTTTTTGTATATTCAGAATTATTAATACACCTAAAATAATAGCAATAATTTCATCGCTTATTTTTTCTGTTTGTATCCTATTAGCTTTCATTTTAAAAAAGCGAGAAAAAAGTATTTTTATAAGTAATACTATATGGCAAAATAAACGGATGCTTGCTTTGAAATTTAAACTTTCACTTATGAAAAACGATGAGATAATCGACTTATTCAAGGGTTTAATTAAAAACTGTGCAAATAAAGACTTTTATTTAGAAAGTGAAAAATATATCTATTTATTCTGTTTTTTACCCGACGAATTATCCACAGGCGATGCGCTTTCTTTGATTAAAAAAGTCGATTATTCTTCTAAACAAATCGTGCTTTTTTCGAACGCTTTTTCTAAAAATTTGATTGATATATCAAACGCGTTAAAGATATCTTTAATAAGCACAGAAAAAATTTATTCTAACCTTAAAGAAGCTTATCCTGAATTTTTAGACAATCTTGAAATTCTCGATACGAAAAAATTTAAACTTAGTGGTCTTTTTCAAAAGAAAAATGGTATTCGGTTTATCCTTTACGGCTCGATTTTAGAACTGCTTAGCCTTATTACATTTTTCCCTATTTACTACGTTTTAAGCGGTGCTGTATTTATTATTTATGGACTTATTACTTTATTTTTTGGAAATACCGTAAAACAACCTTCTATCGACCTTGACGATATATTAAATGAAAAGCCGAAAAGCATTTCATAATGCTTTTCGGCTAAATTATTTTGTTAATTATTTAACAGGATTTGCTTTGCAAGGACCAGCGTATTTTTCGCAGTCGCTCTTTGCTGTATTAGCATCTGTTACGTAGCTTTGAGTGTAGCTGAAAGTCGTATCATATTTACAACTGTTCGAAACTGATGCCGTTCTTGAAGATACGGTTGTTGCACCCTTTATACCTACGTCGTTATAAGATTTAACTTTACCGCTATTTTTTAATTCTACTGTTTTAGAACAACTTGCAAAATAGTTGCACTCTGAGAACATAAAGCCTGTTCCACGAATACTCATACAAGTTCCGCCTACTTTATTATAGTAGTTGTTGTAGTAGTGCATGTTTGCGTTTCTGCCTAGCGGAACACGTGAATAAACGCTGTTATAGTAGTTATGGTGAGCTGTTATGTTCCATTGAACGTCGCTATCACTACCACCGATAAGACCTGTTTTGTGACAAGCATTATAAATATTGTAAGAATAAGTTGCGCTGTTTACACGCTTAATATCCGTTGCTCCGTCGCCTTTGCCTTTATCTTGTTCGCTTGTTTCATCGAAAGCGTTCTTACCTGCGTTAAAGCAGTTGTTGTGTATCCAGTAGTTTTTATATTTGCTTTCGCTACCTGCTGAACCTTCAAACGCACAAGCATCTTCAGGGTAGTTAGTGAAAGTAAGGTTTCTAACTTCAACAGAGTTTGAATTCTTAAAAGTCATACCCCATTGATAAATTTCAGCATCTTCACCTACACCTTCTAAAGTTAAATACTTAATAGAAGATAAGTTAAACATATTATAATAAGAATTGTCGCCGTTACCACTCTTGTCGGTTAAACCTGATAACTGAGTTTCAGAACCAGTCCATTTACCACTGCTATTCTTAGTTTGGGTTGCAATTCTACCGATAATTCTAACAACTACAGGCTTAGAACCCGTTGCAGATGCTAAAATATTTCCAAGACCAGTCTTTCCGTTTCCAGAAACAGAATTTTTATTGCTATCGTTAACGTAAACGACTACTGCACCTGATTTTAAAGTACCGTCGTCTTTATACGCACCGACACCTTCAGTGTATTGATAGTGAGCGTAACCAGAACGGTCGTAAGGTGTAACCTTAACACTCTTAACTTCAATATCTTTGTTTTGACCACCTACGTGAACTCTTAAGTCGTAAGTTCCAGCCTTTAAGCCCAATATATCAACTCTAGCTTTTCCAGAAGCCGTTTCACGAATAAGCTCTTTGTCTACTTCGGTATAATTAGAGTCAGAAGAAAGTTTATAGTATGCTTTTGCACTTGCAACGCTCGTTTCATTCCAAGTAACGTAAGCTGCTTCGCTTAAACCACCGTAAGATAGAGGCTTAATATCAGAACTTACTTCACCTGAAGGTTGTTCTGAAGCACCGCCACCGTTTCCTTCGCCAGTTGACGTTTGAGTGTTGTTTCCACCACCGTTTGACGTTTGGGTATTGTTACCGCCACCGTTTGACGTTTGGGTGTTGTTTCCCGTAGAATTTTGAGTATTATTTCCACCACCGTTTGACGTTTGGGTGTTGTTTCCACCACCGCTTGACGTTGTTGGTGTATTTGTATTAGATTTGTTTCCAACACCGGAAATCGTAGGTAAATCAGATTTGTAAATCCCGCCCTCGTTTACGTGCACTCCGTTACCGAGATTAATAGTACATCCCGCGAAAGACAACATCAACAAGGCACAAGTTACGATTAATAGTAATTTTTTCATCTCACACTCCCCCATTTTGAGTATAAACTAATTCTACTACTTACAAAATAAATTGTCAACGATATAAAAAAAACAGGTCCAAAAAATTAAGGTAGAGAACTGTTTAATGTATACCCATAACTTTTGTATTAAAAAAATTAAATTTAGATTGACAAAACTTAAAATGTATTTTATCATTATAAAAAAAGAAAAGGAATTATTATTTTGCAAAAAATTCATCTTAAAAACGGCGAAAGCTTGCAAAAAGCAATAGATAACGCGCCTGAAAATTCAACGATTATATTAGAAGCGCGAAAGTACCGTGAAAAAATTAAAGTGTCCGTTAACGGCTTGACCATTGAAGGCGTAAACGGTTCTAAAATAGTTTACGGTGATTACGCTAATAACGTCCACGCTGACGGACTTGAATACAATACTTTTAGAACGTATACTTTAATAATTACAGCAAGTAACGTTACCTTAAAAAATTTAGAAATTGAAAATGATGCGTATTCTCCTAAAACAAAAGGTCAAGCTGTTGCGCTTTCTGTTTACGGCGATAACTTCGTCGGTGAAAATCTTGTATTAAAGTCTATGCAAGACACCCTATTTTTAGGTCCACTTCCAGACGATTTAATTCACCGTTACGACGGTTTTTTAAAAGATGACGAAAGATACGTTGAAGGAGATCTTTTATCCGTTTTTAAAAACTGCAAAATCTACGGAAGCGTTGACTATATATTTGGATGTGGAAAAGCGTATTTTTACGCGTGCGATTTTATAAATATTGACGATAACCGTCCTATAGCCTACGTTATAGCGCCTGCACACTCTCTAAAACAAAAAGACGGCTTTACTTTTTATAAATGTAATTTTCTATCTGATAAAGATTGCTTGGCAGAAGTTTTTCTTGCTAGGCCTTGGCGGGACTACGGTAAATGTGTGTTTATTGATTGTGAAATTTCCGAACGAATTTCACCTTTTGGTTTTGACCGCTGGAACGACACGCACAGAAATTTAACAGCAAGATTCTTATATAGTGGCGTAGATATTAAAAATCCAGTCGACTGGTCTAAAAAATTATCTGAGCGAGATAAAACACAATCTATTTCAAAGATTATGAGTTTGCTAGAAGATTTTAATTTAAAGTAAAAAAACGGCTTCTAAAAGCCGTTTTTGTTTTATTAAATTATCGCAAGTGCCTTAACTATTGCAATTATAAGCGTAAGCGAGAATACCGAGCCGATCGTCGTTGACACGACGAGCGAGCCAGCAAGTTCGCCGTCAGCCCCCATTTCTTGCGCCATAATCGCGCTAGACACCGCTATTGGCGAGCCAAACGCAGCGATAAACGCAACGACTGACGCAC
>JAZURK010000085.1:0-5081 GCA_045606165.1 Christensenellaceae bacterium | reverse complement strand
TTTTTATAGATTTTAACTAAATTATTTACTGATAACATAACCAACCTACTTATTTTAGTTTACTTTTTCAAGTTTAGCATATATGCCGTATATTGTCAATAACAATAACAAAACCGCGACGTAGTCGCGGTTTTATAATTTATTACAATTATCTATCTTCTTCTTTTACAGTACTTACTTTTTCTTTAGGATTAATAACGAGTAAAAGAATAATTGCAATTAAGCACACACCAGAAATGCAAAGGAAAATGAAAGGTAAATAGTTAACTGAAATCCAATCAGCAAAACTTGTTCTGTGCGAAATTTTTTGATATTTTTCTTTAACAACGATTTCTAAAGTTTCTTTAGACGTCGAAATACCAGTAGCGTCGATTGCTTTGATAACTACGCGATAAGAACCTAATTTAGTAGGAGTGAACGAAAGTGCCTCGCTATCAAATTCTTCTTCAGCGGTTGCCCAAGCAGTAGCAGGCGCACCTTCTTCTTTGTACTCAAGAGTATATTCAGTTTGAACGTCGTTACCGTTAATAGTTACGCCTGAAAGTGTGTATAATAAATCAATGTAACCGTTTTCTTGGTAAGAGTTTGAAACTTTAATACTTGGACCTTTATTTTCTAAAGTAAACGAGAAAATAGGAATAATGATTTGAGCAGTAGTTTCTTCTTTTAAGCCTTCATAAGGGGTTTCTTCTTCGCCGTCCTTATAAACGTATTCCCATTCGTTATTTGCTTTTTTAGCGTAAAGTTTTTTACCGTCTTTATCACTAATTTGGTAGAAACCGTCATTTTTTTCTTCTAAACCTTCAGTACCTAATAAGATACCGTCTTCATACTTATCGTATTTTTCAACGTATAAAGTAACGTAGAATCTATAAGTGCCGTATACCGAGATAGAGAAAGTACCGTCTGCTTTAGTAAACGTTTTAGTTGTATACGAAGTGCCGTTTGGCGTAGCGTAATATAAAGTTTTCTTTAAGTTTTCGTAAGGAACTAAAGATTTAACTAATACGTCAAGTTTAGGAATAGTGTATTCATCACCCGCTAAAAGTTGAGCGCCGTTCTTTTTAGTAGCCGAACCAACTTTAGTAAGATAATCTTTATATGTTTCGTTATCTTTATCTAAATTGATATAAGAAGGCGTAAGTTTTTCCCTGCTGTATTCATCAGTTACGGTAAGTTTAGAAAGGTGAGTAGTAGTTTTTTCTTTAACTTCAACTTTAATTTCGTAAACTGCAACGTCCCTTAACACGATAGAAACTTTAGCGTCTAACGACGAGTTACCAGTAGAGAACGAAACTTTAATACCGTCATCTTTAACGTCCCTATCAGTAGCGCTACCGTCGTAGATAGTTTTAAATTCTGCCTCGCTATCTTTTTTAGCGGAAATAGTAATATCGCCGAGTTTTGCGTTTTTGATATCTTCTTTAGAAATTTTGTACGCATACTCTAAACCTACGTAGATGGTTTCTTCGTGGTCGTATCCCGCAGCGTTTACGTTATTTGACGATAAGTTTAATAAAGGTAAAACGAATAAAGCGCATAACGTAATAACGATAAGTTTTTTAATACGATTTAAAATCATTTTTGACTCCTATATTACCGCAATTTAAGTTTAATACTTAAAATCGCGTATAATTCTCATAATACTTTATATATTTTACTATTATTTAAGTATTTTGTCAATACTATAAATAGTATTTTAATTTAATTCGTATACAAATTTTTAAATTTTGGGAACTAACGTCACCGAAGTATCAAAAATCTTCCACGGAGCGTTTGTTTTTGGCGGTTCAACTTTAAAAGTTAACCTTTCTTTCGTTACTGGGTGAGTAAACGAAAGCGAAGTTGCCCAAAGCGCTAAATTACCCTTAACAGCGTTTTCGCCACCGTAGCGCATATCGCCGTAAACGGGATAACCAAGGTGTGATGTTTGAACCCTAATTTGATGTGTTCTACCCGTGTGAAGTTTGATTTCCGTTAACGATAAGCCTGCTTGTTCTTCAATAACGCTATATTCAAGTTCCGCAAATTTTGCGCCCGCAACGGTTTGGCCACAAACGTAAACCATATTGTTGATAGGATTTTTCTTAAGATAATTAGTAAGCGTTTGTTTCTTTTTAGGTAAAATTCCCGTTAAAACGGCGTAGTAAATTTTTTGGAAATCACCGTTTTTCATTTGTTCGGAAAGTCTTGCCGCCGCTTTAGACGTTTTAGCAAACACCATTACCCCGCCGGTTGGTCTATCAAGCCTATGAACTAGCCCGATATATACGTTGCCGGGTTTTTCATCCCTTACTTTTATGTAGTTTTTAATGATATTAAGCAAATCTAAATCCTTGCTTTCATCTTCGCAACAAGGAACGTTTTGCTCTTTTACGACAACGATAATATGATTATCTTCGTAAACAATAATAGGTTCAGTCATAATAAACTCCTAAATTAATCGGCTATCCATATACCAGAACAGCCACACGGAAGGGCTATACCTTCGTCGGTTGGCAAACCTACTTCGTAAGCCTCTATGTTTCCGTTAAAACCTTGCATATTAAGGGATAAGATATTTTTAATAACTTGTGGTTGAAGTCCCGTAGTGTAACTGTTGATAAGGAAGAAAAGCGGATTATCACTTAATACTTCCCTGCAAGTTTTTACAAGGTTGAAAAGTTCGTTTTCTATCTTCCACGTTTCGCCGTTAGGTCCTCTGCCAAAACTTGGCGGGTCCATAATAATAGCGTCGTACTTTTTACCCCTACGGATTTCCCTTTTAACGAATTTTAAGCAATCGTCAACGATAAACCTAACCTTACCGTCGCCAACGCCCGAAAGCCTACAATTTTCGCCTGCCCTTTCAACCATACCTTTAGCCGCGTCAACGTGGCATACCGACGCGCCCGCATTTAAGCAAGCAACGGTTGCCCCGCCCGTATACGCGAATAAATTAAGCACGTTAATAGGTCTATTAGCCGACTTTATAAGGTTAGCCATTATATCCCAGTTAACCGCTTGTTCTGGGAATAAACCCGTATGCTTAAAACCCATAGGTTTTATTAAAAATTTTAAATCGCCGTAAGAAATAGTCCATTCGTCGGGCATAGGCTTGTTTTTTTGCCATTTGCCACCGCCCGTCTCACTTCTTACGTATTTAGCGTTAAGGGTTTTATATCCGTCCATATCCACGGAAGACGGCCATATTACTTGAGGGTCGGGACGAAGTAAAACTACGTCCTTCCACCTTTCAAGTTTATAACCGCTACCCGTAGCGATAATTTGATAATCAACCCAATTATTAGCAGTTTTCATATTAAGCCTTTTCCACACCGAGAGTAACGGCGTTACCTACGATATCCCAATCTTTTTGGTAGCCTTTAACTTCGGCGGTAATTTCGATACTTTCAGCAAGAACTGCCAATTTAAGACTTTCGATATTTTTATTGAGTACGTCAATAATCTTGCCGTCCGCTTTAGCGTAAACGTTAATTCTATCGGTAACTTCAAAGCCCGCTTCCTTTCTCATAGTTTGAATTTTAGAAACGAGTTCTCTTTCAATACCTTCAAGGATAAGTTCTTCAGTTAAAGTAGTATCTAATACTACCGTAATACCGTTTTCACTAGCCGAAACGTAGCCTTCCATACTTTCAGACGAAATTAATAAGTCGTCAACGGTAAATTCTACGTCCGAACCACCTAAATTAACAACGTAAGTTTTGCCCGATTTTACAGTTTCAACAACTTCGGTAGCGTCACAAGTTTCAAGGAAATTCCTAATTAAACCGAGTTTTGCGCCGTATTTAGGACCTAACGTTTTAAGTTGTGGTTTGATTTTATAAGAAATAAAGTTTTTAGCGTCTTTTAAAAGTTCTAATTCTTTAACGTTTAATTCATCACGCGCAATAGATAAAAGTTCATCGCTAAATTCTGCTTTTCTTTCAGTAGCAACGTATACTTTTGAAAGCGGTTGACGGTTTTTAACGTTAACGCTATTTCTTGCCGCCCTACCTAAAACTACGAGGTCAACGATAATTTCCATAGCATCTTCAAGTTTAGTATCAACCATATTAGCGTCATATTTAGGGAATTCGCAAAGATGAACTGAAATAGGCGCGTCTTTATAGAATTCAGGCACTAAATTAAGGTAAATGCTTTCAGCGATAAACGGAACGTAAGGAGCGGAAATTTTAGCAAGAGTAACGAGTACCGTATACAAAGTAGTATAAGCGGCAATCTTATCTTCAGTCATTTCCTTGCCCCAATATCTTTCCCTACCACGGCGGATATACCAGTTAGAAAGTTCATCGGCAAAGTCTTGAATCATTCTTGAAGTTTCAAAGATTTGATATTTATCTAAACCTTCGTCTACTTCTTTAACTAACGTATTAAGTTTAGAAAGCACCCATTTATCCATAAGCGATAATTTACACTTATTGATATCGTAGTTTGCAGGGTTATAACCATCGATTTCAGCGTACAATACGAAGAAAGCGTAAGCGTTCCAAAGCGTACCCATAAACTTTCTTTGCGCCTCTGAAACCGCCTCCGAATAGAACCTTGATGGTAACCATGGCGAAGAACCCGTGTAGAAATACCATCTAACGGCGTCAGCGCCTTGTTTATCAAGAACAGTCCAAGGGTCGACTACGTTGCCGATATGTTTAGACATTTTAAGACCGTTTTTATCGTTAACGTGACCGAGAACGATACAGTTTTTAAACGGCGCTTTGTCGAAAAGTAAAGTGGAAATTACAAGTAAGGTATAAAACCAACCTCTAGTTTGGTCGATAGCCTCGCTAATAAAGTCTGCTGGGAATTGTTTTTCAAAGAGTTCTTGGTTTTCAAACGGATAGTGAAGTTGTGCAAAAGGCATTGAGCCGGAGTCAAACCAACAGTCGATAACGTCTTTTACCCTAGACATCGTTCCACCACATTCACAAGCGAAAGTTGGCGTATCAATGTACGGTCTATGAAGTTCGATATCCCCTTCGATACCGCAAAGTTCTTTAAGTTCTTGGCGAGAACCGATAACGTGTACTTTACCGCATTTATCACAAGTCCAAACAGGAAGTGGAGTACCCCAATATCTTTCC
>JAZURK010000084.1:0-2946 GCA_045606165.1 Christensenellaceae bacterium | reverse complement strand
AAGCGTCATAAGATACTCCCTTAACCTATCAATATCGGCAAGAGTAGTTTTCTTTTTAAGGTTTTTTACGAAAAATTCAGTACAATAGCCAAACTCAATAGTGCCAAGATTTAAAATATCAGCGTGTTCAAGTTTAACTTCTTCTTTTTTATCTTCTACTTCAACTTCGGTATACTCAATTTCCTCGCCTAAAATGGCTTTTTGCATACCTTTATATATAGTAAGTAAACCCATACCGCCCGCGTCAACTACGCCTGCTTTTTTAAGAACAGGTAAAAGTTCTGGGGTTAACTTAAGGGCATCTTCACCACTTTTAATTACGTCTTCAAATAATTCTTCTATAGTTTTTGCTTTAGAATTAGAAACGGCTTCAGATATCATGCGAGAAACCGTAAGCATTGTTCCTTCTTTAGGGCTTGAAACAGCGCTATAAGCTACGTCCGTTGCATTTTTTAACGCTTTAACGAAAAGTTTAACGTCGGCTTCTTGAACTTCTTTGAATACCGTACATAAACCCCTTAAAACTTGCGAAGAAATAACACCACTGTTACCGCGCGCGCCTTTTAATGCACCCCTCATAACGCTATCAGCAATAATAGGAAGTGTGTTTGATTTACAAGTTTTAACTTCCTTGATAGCCGATTTTATAGTAAGGGACATATTCGTACCCGTATCGCCGTCTGGAACGGGGAATACGTTTAAAGCGTCGATTTTATCCCTATTTAAATCTAATAACCTTGAAGCGTTGTTTACCATTTGGGCAAACATAGCACCGTTTATAGTTTTCATTAAATAATCTCCGTAAAATTATAATTTAACGCCTGCGATGTTAACGTTTACCGAATCAACAACCATACCCGTAAAGTTTTCTACTTTATATTTAACTGCATCTTTAAGCGAGTCAGCCACTGCTGAAATGGAAACACCAAACTTAATTACAACGTAAACGTCAATAAAGATACGGTCACCTTGCGTTGTTACTTTTACGCCTTTAGTTGCCTTATCTTTTTTAAAGAACTGTGAAAGGCTATCAGTAAACCTGCGGGATACCAATTCTACTATACCGTAACACTCAAGCGAGGCGTAAGCAGTTACTTTTGCTATCGCTTCATCAGATATTGAAATTTTGCCGTAAGCATTACTTGTTTTTACTGACATAGTGCCCTCCTAAAAATAATTCAAGTATATTTTACTATAAAAGTTAAGATTTTGCAACAATTTTTATATATTTTAAAGGAAATTTAATATTTTATAAATTAAATTTGCAAAAACCCTTAAAAACTGTTGCTTTTTTTGTTAAATAATGATATATTATCTATGCTAAAATCGTAATTTATGTTTTAACGGAGGTGCGTTATGTTAAAAGTTTGCAGTGTTTGTGGTAAAGGTAAATTATCTGGTAATAAAGTTAGCCACAGTAACCGTAAAACTCCTCGCTTATATAATGCAAATATTCAAAGGGTTAGGGTCGTTAATGACGGCGCTGTTTCTAATGAATACGTATGTGCGCGTTGTCTTAAAAGCAATAAAGTTGAAAGAGTTTAATACAACAAGACCGTTTAAGGCGGTCTTTTTGTTTAATTAAAATTGAAGGTTTTACTTATGTATAAAGATTTTGAAAGTATTCTCGTTTCTAAAGAAGCATTACAAAAAAGAATTAGCGAACTTGCAAGTCAACTTGATAAAGACTACGAAAACAGCAATCCCCTTTTAATTTGCATTTTAAAAGGTAGTGTGTTTTTTACAGCCGACCTTTTAAAGGCAATGTCTATTCCTTGTGAAATGGAGTTTATGGCAGTTTCTAGTTACGGTAGTGATACCCAAACTTCTGGCGAAGTAAAAATGATTAAGGATTTAAGCGTCCCTATTGAAGATAGAGACGTTATCATTATAGAAGATATTATCGATACCGGTAATACCCTTTCTTACCTTAAGAGATTATTACTTCAACGCAACCCTAAATCCGTTAAGATTTGCACTTTACTTGACAAGCCTGACAGACGTAAGGTGGACTTATCCGCTGACTACGTTGGTTTCGTTATTCCAGACGAGTTCGCCGTTGGTTACGGGCTTGACTACAATGAAAAATATAGAACTTTCGATGAAGTTTACGTTCTTAAACGTGAAGTTTACGAAAAATAAAATTTTAGTGCATAATCATTATGCACTTTTTTATTATGAATTTAAACTTACAAAATTGGTCTACAACAGACGGCGAAAATTTATCTAAATATTTTTTAACCTTTTCTAAAGGCGAAAGCGGTATCAACTTTGAAGAAAAACTTTTTAAAACTTGTTACCCTTGCATTGCCGTACCTTCTAAAATCGTTGACAATATAGCAAAAGAAATTTTAAAGGGAAACCACCTTTCGTTTTTAGATTTAAACCTACACGGTAACGTTACCGAAATACTTTTAAGCGGTAAGATTATATCTAAAATCAAGGATTTTACCGTACAAAAGAAATATTTACTTAAGTACTTAAAAAACGTAGACAGTTGGGCTACAACCGACGTACTTAAGTTTAAAACGTCTAATAAAACTCAAGAAGATTATTTTAGTTTAATAAAGGAACTCATTAAATCAAAAAACACTTTTTATAGACGTACCGCAATAATAATTTTATTCGCCTACAAGAAAAACCATAACTATAATGATAAAATTTACAACCTTATATCTTCACTAAAACCTGAAAGCGAATACTACGTTAATATGGCGATTGCCTGGTTTTTACAAGAATGGTTTTTATACAATAAAGACCTTGTTATAAGGTTATTAAAAAGTGGAGCAGTTAACGAGTTCGTTTTAAGAAAAACCATTTCAAAATGCCACGACAGTTTTAGGGTTAGTAATGAAGAAAAACAAATTTTAAAAGAAATATTAAAAAATAACGGTTAGCAATCACGCTAACCGTTATTTTAATGGAGCTTCTAGCCGGAATCGGACC
>JAZURK010000083.1:0-4066 GCA_045606165.1 Christensenellaceae bacterium | reverse complement strand
CGCGTTTTTGTTTCTTTTTGCTACAAAAAGAAAAATGCAGATATAATAGTTGTTTGCTAAAATTTTTGAAATTGTATAAAAGATTATTATTTAACCGCGCTATAGGGCGATTTTCGCCGTATAGTGCGGTTTTTTGTTTTTAGTTTTGACAAAATTATTTATTATGTAACAAAGTTAGTTATAATTTTTGGGTTAAATTTATATAAAGTAGTATTATGGAAGTTTATCTTGAATATGCTATTATTGATAATTTAATAATGGACTACCTTCTACTTAAGGGAACGGCGAAACTTACCAAAACGCGCTCCACGTTTTTTAGACTTTCGCTCGGCGCAATCGTAGGAACTATAATTGCGATAATAGTTCCGATGTTTAACCTTAACGACGGTATATCTTTTTTAATAAAAATAATACTTGCAATGCTTATAACTTTAATTTCGTGCGAGCATAAGACCGTTTTTAACTATCTGAAATTTTTAAACGTTTTTATTCTGTTAACTTTTGCAGTAGGCGGTACGATAATAGGCGTTTTAAGTTTATTAGGTATTGACTATTCAACTGAAGGTGTCAAAAATGCAGGCGTACTTCCCGTCGGTATAAATTTTTTAGTCGCGTTTTTATGCTATAAGATAATAAAAAAAGTTACTCTTTCTAAAATTAATAAACTAAACAAAAATTTCGAGTGCGAAATAACGCTTGAAGTTAATGGAATACGCAAAAAATTTACGGCTTTTGTCGACAGTGGAAACACTTTAGTTGACGCTAAAACGAATCTTCCCGTTCTCGTTTGCGAAAGCGAGGTGATTGATAAATTGTTTAACGGAAAAAGCGCGTCAAGATTTATGCCGATAACGACGGCTAGCGGTATAGGTGACCTTGCTTTATACGATATTGACAGCGTGACGATTTCAATAAACGGAACGACTCGCGTTTTTGACGCGGTTTTAGGGTTTAATAAAAGCACGAATAAACTTTGCGATGACGCAGAAATAATAATTGGTGCATTTTTTCTATAAACTAGGCTATAACACAGTTATTAGGGGGGTAAATATGAAAAAACTCTTTGCAAAAATTAAAAAATTAATATTAAAACTCTTTCGCAAGCCACAGTATATTCATTATATGTCGGGCGCTGAAACTTTGCCCGAGCCACTTGATAGCGAAGAAGAACAAGAGAAAATTAAACTGCTCGCTGACGGTGATAGTGAAGTTAAAAAACTTTTAATCGAGAGAAATTTGCGACTTGTAGTATACATAGCGAGAAAATTTGATAACACGGGGATTGAGCTTGACGATCTTATTTCAGTCGGGACGATTGGGCTTATTAAGGCGATAAATTCGTTTGACGCGGAAAAGAAAATTAAGCTTGCAACTTACGCTTCGCGCTGTATTGAAAACGAGATTTTGATGCACTTAAGGCGCGTTTCAAAGATAAAAGGCGAAGTTTCGTTTGACGAGCCGTTAAACGTCGATTGGGAAGGTAACGAACTGCTACTATCCGACGTATTAGGAACGGACTCTGACGTCGTTTCGAAAAATTTAGAAATTTCTGCCGAGCACGAGCAACTTAAAAACGCAATTTTAAAACTTAATCCGCGCGAACGGCAAATAATGAATTTAAGGTTTGGGTTAGGTGGCGGAAAAGAACTTACCCAAAAAGAAGTTGCCGACCTTTTAGGTATCTCGCAGTCGTACATATCACGCCTTGAAAAAAAGATTGTTGCAAGGTTAAGAAAGGAAATTAAAAAAGCAGAACAAGAATAAGCGCCGAGAAATTCGGCGTTTTATTTTGGGGATTGACACAGATACATATAGGTAGTATAATAGTAGCAAGGAGGTGGATAAAATTGGAATATATTTTAGAATGCGAAAACCTTACGAAAATGTACAAAGATAATCTTGCTTTGTCTAACGTAAACCTAAAACTTGAAGATAACGGTGCTATAGTGGGACTTTTAGGTCCTAACGGCAGTGGCAAGACGACTTTGATTAAACTTATTGCTGGGCTTTTAACCCCGACGGCAGGCAGTATTAAAATACTGGGAAAAGAACGCGGTGTAGAAACCAAATCTGCCGTTTCGTACCTATCTGATGCGTACTCGCTTTTTAACGATTTTACGGTTAACGAGCAAATGCAGTTTTACGAAGATTTTTTCTACGACTTTAACAAGCCTAAAGCAGAGAAAATGCTAATAGAACTTCAGATTAATCCAGCGCTTAAAATTAATACCTTATCAAAAGGTACGAAAGAAAAACTTGCGCTTATTTTAACCTTATCGCGAGATGCGAAACTTTATATTTTAGACGAGCCTATCGCTGGCGTCGATCCTGCTGCGCGCGATTACATACTCGAGACGATAATTAAGATGAAAAATGAAAATGCAACGCTAATTATCAGTACTCACTTAATAAGCGAGATTGAAAATTATTTCGACCATATTTTGTTTATTAAAAACGGTGAAATCGTGCTTTCGGGAAAGACCGAAGAAATTCGCCTAGAGAAAGGAAAGAGTATTGACGAACTTTTTAGGGAGGTGTTCAGATGGGCGTAGAAGAAAAAGTTATGGTTGACAGTCCGTTCAGCGTTCCTGTTTCCGATTACGATAAAAACGGAAACGTCAAAAAAGTGCGCGGATACGTTCTTAAAAAATTGTTAAAGTATGAAATTAAACCGATTTTTACGACTTATTTAATCTTGCTCGTAATACTTGTTACTGCAATAATTTCAACCTGCAGTTCAGCAGCGTTGATAAAAAATTTAGACAAACAATCAATGGGGTATTACAACGCGCAACTGTCACTTATTTTCTCGATTATGCTTTTTGTAGGTATCGGCGGTACGCTACTTTGTATGATGAGCATAAAAACGTCAAATAGATTTAAAAAATGCTTTTTTGGTTCGCACGGGTACGTAATGTTAAGCGTGCCGGCAACGATTGAAGAACATCTTTTAGCAAAACAAATCGTTTCCGTAGTTTTAAATTTGATTTCTACAATCTTAATCATACTGGGAATAGTGCTTGCTTTTACTTTTGGCGGTGGAGCAAACGAAGTTTTTAAATTTGCAGATTTTCCAGCGCTTTGTGCCCTTAGAAAAACGTCTATCATTTTTAAATGGTTGAACGTAATTTTGTTGGTGGTTTTCGTAGTAGTTGCCGATAACACGATAGTGTGCTTTTTCAGAAATAAATCAGGTGTATTCAAAGCGTTATCAATAGTAATAACGGTTATAACGCTTGAAGTCTTTTTCGGTTGGTTTATAAACGTAAACGTTTCGACGAATTATATTTATGATTTCTTATCAAACGAAAAGGTGAATTTTTTCACTACGCTATTTGGAACGTTATTTTTAAGTGGTGGTTCGGTTTTAGCGTTTATGTATCAAGTAAAAGTTTTGAAAAACAAAATAAACCTATAAAAAGTGCAATAATCGACTTATAGAACGATTAAAGCAAAAAAAAGGGTAGTCCAAGTTTGGACTACCCTTTGTAATTTTATTACTTCGTGAACTTTTCTCTCTTTACGTAAGTAGTGTGAAGAAGCTCGTGAGCCTTGTGAGAGTTTGGCTTTCCAAGGAAGTTTTTATAAAGGTCAATGATTTGTGGGTTCTTGTGAGAAACTCTGATTTGTTTTGATTCGTCTTCAGAATAAAGCGCGCTTGCTCTCTTTTGCTTGTAAGTATCTAAAATATCAGCGCCTTCGTTTGGCAAGAAGCAAGGTTTTACGTACGGTTGTCCGCCACCTGCGATACAGCCACCCGGACAGCCCATAATTTCAATAAAGTGATATTTGCTTGTGCCGTCTTTAATTTGGTCAAGTAAAACTTTAGCATTTTTCATACCGTGAGCAACTGCGATTCTAACTTCTTTTCCTGCTAAGTTGTAAGATGCTTCTTTGATACCTTCGAAACCGCGAACTTCGGTAAGCTCAACTTTTTCAAGTTCTTTACCTGTTAGGGTGTACGCAGCAGTACGAAGAGCAGCTTCCATAACGCCACCGGTCGTTCCGAAAATTACGCCTGCACCTGAATATTCGCCAACGATATCGTTGTCAAATTCAGAGTCAG
>JAZURK010000082.1:0-5638 GCA_045606165.1 Christensenellaceae bacterium | reverse complement strand
GCTTCTTTTTCCATGCGGTCACCGATAACAAGTTCAACATTTTCTCCATTTTTTAATATCAGCATAAGACGTTCAATGTCGTAAGTGTCACCACCACCACAGAGTTTTCCATAAACATGTTCCACACGGCGATAGATACGTTGAATCTGTTTATATTCTATTTGATACCATTTGAACCCTTTTTTCCAAAATATTGTATTCATTATAATACACTAAAGTTAAAAAATCAACTATTTTTCACTAATTTTTAAAAATTTGTTAAAAATATTTGCATTTATTTTTCATATATGATAAAATAGTATTACAAAAATTAATACTAAATTTTAGGAGTAAAAAATGACTTTAAAAGAATACTCGGCTTTCGTTACTTCAGTTGAAACGGGAAGTCTATCAAAAGCGGCGGAAAAACTTGGCGCAACGCAGTCAGGTATAACGCACCTTATATTAAATATGGAAAAGGAACTTGGCTTTTCCGTTATGACTAGAAACAAAAGCGGTATTACCCTAACGAAAGAAGGTAATAGGATTTTTCAAACGGCAAAAGATATAATTAGCGGAAACGAAAAAATTTTGGCTATCGCATCAAAAATAAAAGGCGAAAGTACCAACAAAATAAATATAGCAACCTTTACTTCGGTTGCCATTAACTGGTTACCTAATATTATAAACGGATATAACGCACTACACCCTGAAGTAGAAATCACTATAACCGACGGTAACTATCACGATATTAAAGTAGCGCTTGACGAAGGGGTTGCCGACGTTGGTTTCGTTTCACTACCCTTTGACGCCGATTATAAGTTTTATCCGCTTGTTAAAGAAAAAATTTACGCGGTACTGCCCGCTAACCACCCGTTAAAAGATTTATCGGCTTTCCCTGTAGAAAGATTTGCAATCGAGCCTGTTATAAGTCTTCCCGACAATACGGATATCGACTACAAAAGGGTTTACGATGAAGTTGGTATAACGCCTAATATTAAATACCGAACCAACGACGACCACGCTATGATTTCTATGGTAGAAAACAATTTAGGTATTTGTTTAGAGCCTGAACTTTTACTAAAAGGCAGACACTCAAACGTTAAAATACTTGAAACTATACCGCCGTCGTTTAGAACTATTGCGCTTGCCGTTCCTTACGAAAAGCAAGCAAGTCCATTAACCCTTGACTTTGCAAACTACATTATCAAGTGGGTAAAAGAAAACTGCAATAATTCAATATAAGTTGCATTGCTTAACAATGCAACAACGATATAAATTTGCAAGCAAATTTGTGATATTATGGATAATACTTATCCATAGTGATATGCAACTATCGTTGCGTGATATGCTTTTTAAATCTATAAAATAAATATTTAAAAAGCGTTGTGGATTTATCCAATATAAAAAACTCCGTCGTTTGACGGAGTTTTTATTATTACATTTTTTCAAGAAGTTTAAGGTCAACGCCTTTTTCAGAAATTTTGATAATTTCTACTTTAACGGTGTCACCGATTGCTAAAACTTCTTCAACACTATCAATTCTCTTTTCGCTCATTTTAGAAATGTGAATCATACCATCTTTCATTGGTGTAAGTTCACAGAAAGCGCCAACTTTAGGAAGAATTCTTACAACAGTTGAAATAAACATATCGCCTACTTCAAGTTCTTTAACGATAGAAGTGATGATTGCTTTTGCTTGGTTAGCCCTTGTCATATCTTCATCGTAAGTTGCAATGAATACTTTACCAGAATCGTCGATATCAATCTTAACGCCTGTTTCTTCAATGATTTTATTGATAGTTTTACCACCAGAACCGATAACGTCTTTAATCTTTTCAGGGTTGATTTCAAAACTGATAATCTTTGGAGCGTATTTAGAAAGTTCTGGTTGAACTTCAGGGATACATTCAAGCATTTTATTTAAGATATGTTGTCTACCTTCGTTTGCTTGAGAGATTGCTTGACGTAAAATAGCCTCGTCGATACCTTTAATCTTGATATCCATTTGGATAGCAGTAATACCTTTAGTAGTACCTGCTACCTTAAAGTCCATATCGCCAAGGAAGTCTTCTAAACCTTGAATATCACTCATAACCGAAACTTTACCAGATTCAACGTCTTTAATAAGACCCATAGCGATACCAGCAACAGGGCGTTTAATAGGGACGCCTGCGTCCATAAGCGCCATTGTAGAACCACAAACCGAACCTTGAGACGTTGAACCGTTTGAAGATAATACTTCAGATACAAGACGGATAGCGTATGGGAATTCGCTTTCGCTAGGAATAACAGGTTCTAACGCTCTTTCAGCGAGCGCACCGTGACCAATTTCACGACGACCAGGGCTCTTTAACGCTCTTGCTTCGCCCGAAGCGTAGCCTGGCATGTTGTAGTGGTGCATATAGCGTTTAACAACTTCGTCGTCAAGTCCTTCAAGTTTTTGAACTTCAGAGATAGTACCGAGTGTACAAGTTGTTAATACTTGAGTTTGTCCACGAGTGAACACGCCCGAACCGTGTACCCTTGGTAAAATACCGTGTTCGCACCAGATAGGTCTAATTTCAGTAAGACTTCTGCCGTCAGGACGTACGCCGTTATTAGTGATTTTAGCACGTACTTTTTCTTTAGTGAAGTAATAAAGTGAATCTTTGATTTCCCTTGCGCTGTCTGGGAAGATTTCAGCAAAGTGTTCTAAACAGTCTAATTCAACTTCGTCTTGACGAGTTTGACGTACTTCTCTATCAAAAGTATCTAAAGCATAGTCAAGTTTATCATTTGCATATGCTCTAACTTCTTTATCAAGTTCTTCAGGAACGTGGTAAAGTTCCATTTCAAGTTTCTTTTTGCCACATTCTTTAACAATGTTTTCAATGAAAGCGCATTGACGTTTAATTTCTTCGTGACCGAATAAAATAGCGTTAACCATTTGTTCGTCGTCGATTTCTTTAGCGCCTGCCTCAACCATCATGATAGCGTCTTTAGTACCAGAAAGGTATAAACTTAAATCGCTAGCCTCTCTATCAGCCGTACCTGGATTAATAACGTACTTGCCGTCAACCATACCAACGAGAACCGAGCCCGTAGGACCTTGCCAAGGAATATCCGAAATACTTAACGCAATCGAACTACCAAGCATTGCAAGAGGTTCTGGCATAATGTTTGGTTCAACGGATAAAGCAGTTGCAATAACCGTAACGTCATTGAAAATTCCTTTAGGGAAAAGAGGTCTTATTGGTCTATCGATTAAACGAGAAACGAGTATCGCTTTATCGCTTGCCCTACCTTCCCTTTTCTTGAAACCACCAGGGATTTTACCAACTGCATACATTTTTTCTTCATAATCTACGCTTAATGGGAAGAAGTCCATACCTTCCCTAGCAACCGGCGCCATAGTTACGTTAACCATAACTACCGTTTCGCCACATCTAACGATACAAGAACCGTTTGCTTGCCCAGCGTATTTGCCTACTTCGACTTTCACTTCGCGTCCGCCGATTTCGGTAGTAAACACTTTAAAATTTTCTAACATATAACTCTCCTTTTTGTCTTCTCTATTTTCTATAAGTCCAAGAAATTCTTTCTTGGAACGAAGATTTTACCGCTAAAAAATCAAATTCATAAAATTGAAAAATGGGGAGTACTAAAAATACACCCCAAAAATCAATTATTTTCTTAAGCCGAGTTTTGCAATAAGAGTTCTGTACGCTTCGATATCTTTTGATTTAAGATAGTCGAGTAAGCCTTTTCTTCTACCAACCATTTTCATAAGACCACGTCTTGAGTGATTATCGTTGTGGTTTGCCTTAAGGTGTTCGTTAAGGTGGTTGATTCTTTGAGTTAAAAGGGCGATTTGCACTTCAGCCGAACCCGTATCAGAATCGTGAGTTTTGTAAGTTTCGATAATTTGATTTTTGATTTCTTTTTCCATTTTATTTATCCTCCGTTATGGAAATATTTGCTTAAAACCGAGAAAACCGTTGAGTATTCGAAAATCCCCAGTTAAAAGTACGATATTATACTAACATATTATTAACTTTTTTGCAAACGTTTTTAACCGTTTATTAAAAAAAGTTGTTTTTTATCTTCGATAATTTGGTCTATTTTAGAAATATACGTCTTTACGTCTTTTGGCGCGCCGTATCTTTCCAGCCTATTCTCGCTTGGAATTACCTTTTTTGACACCGCGTTAGCACCGCAAGCAGGGTTTGAAGACGTTTCTTCCATTACGTCAATATTGTAAACGCACTCCTTGCCCTTTTTAGCGTAACCAACGTTTTCAAAGTTGCCAGCAGCGTATTTTTGACGGTATAAATAATACGGATTATAGCCGTTTTCTATCGCCTTGTCGTGCGCGTAGTCAACCATTTTTTCAATATCTTCAACGTAAAGTCTATCGTAACTATCCCTAATTTTAGCACCGCGCTTTAAACATAAAGTGTGCGCGGTAAAGTTTTCGGGATTTAAAGAGATTACGGTATCTACGGTGTTTTTAAAATCATTAAAACTTTCGCCCGTAAGCCCCGCTATAATATCCATATTTATATCAAAGCCGTATTTTTTAGCAAGTTCATACTTTTCTATAATATCTTTAGAAGTATGATTTCTTCCTATAAGTTTAAGCGTTTCGTCTTTAAAAGTTTGCGGATTAACGCAAATTCTAGTAACGCCGTAGTCTTTTAAGATTTTTAATTTTTCGTCTGTAATAACGTCGGGTCTACCGGCCTCTACGGTAAACTCGCTAAAAGATAAACCCTTAACGCTTTCAAGCACGGTAATTAAGTCATCGTTTGGTAAAGATATAGGCGTACCACCACCAATATAAATACTTCTTAAGTTGGCAACTAATTCTTTGGTGTTTTCCACTTCGTACGCTAGAGTTTTAGCGTATTCTTGAACGTATTTACTTTTGCCTATTTCTTCCGAAATAAAGGAACAATACGCGCATCTCGACGGACAAAACGGAATACTTAAAAACAAGTCGCTATACTCGCCTTTAAGGTCTATAACACCCTTTTGTGCGTTTAAAATTTCCTTTACTAAATTAATTTTTTTAGGCGTAACTTCAAATACGGAAACAAACTCTTTTTCAAAGTTCTCCCCCGCTTGATAAGCCATTTTAGTTGGGCGAATACCCGTAAGCGCACCCCAAGGATTTTTAATATTGAATTTTTGAGATAAAATCTTATACAAACCAAGTTTAGAAAAGCGTTTTTCAAACCTTTTTATCTCCAAAATCGACGAGCAGTTTTTAGTGTTTTCAAACTTATAAGTTTGACCTTCAAACTCAAAAACGTCTAAATAATTAGTTCCGTCGTTTTCTTCAAAGTGTTTAAAATCAAGTCCCACGCCGTCGCAAAATAGGTAGATAACTTCTTCTAAATCCTTTTTGTAATCAAGCCTGTTAGTTTCAATCATAATAGTTTATCGGATTGGTGTTTTTCTCTTTATCCGTTGTGGTTTGTTCGCCGTGTCCCGAATATACCGTGTGATTTTCGTAAGCAAAAAGTTTTTTACACGAATCAACAAGTTCCTTAACGTTACCCGTTGGAAAATCAACCCTACCGAAACTTCCGTTAAAAAGCACGTCGCCACAGAATAAATTATTACCCACTTTATAGGTTATAGAGCCCTTTGTATGCCCTGGTGTAGAAATGGC
>JAZURK010000081.1:0-2525 GCA_045606165.1 Christensenellaceae bacterium | reverse complement strand
TTTTACGCCCGTATTTTTTATAAATTAAATTTAATCTACTTGTACTATAAAACCTTCATTAATGGTTTTTACAATCTTGCCAAAAGTGTTATTACCGTTTGGTATAAAACAATATTTGTGGTATTTTTCATACGCCTTTTTGTTGCTAGTTAGCGTATAATTAGCACCACTTTGTTTAAGATAAAATTGCTCTCTGCCACCGCTTACACATAAGTCACTATATAAAAAACTAGGGGTAGTAGGTATTGGAATAAGCAGATAAAGTTCGCCACAATGTTCGCCTATAGGTTGATTAATAACAGTTAAAGAGCCTAAAAACTGGTTGTCCCACACCCTAATTACTATTGCCTTATCTAACCCAAAATGTCTTGTGTCAATTGTTATTTCTTTTTGTTTGCCGTAATTAAAACAACCGACAAGCACGTAGGGTTTTTTGTATTTTAACCTATTTATATAAACGGTAGTAGGCGCATCTTCTTCAAAGAAGTCTAGTGGTTTAGCGCTTTCTTTTAGTGATGGCAGAAGGCGTAAAAACAACTGCTTTCTATCTTCTGAAATATTGTTTAGTTCTTCGTTGTGTAGCACCGAGCCACCGCTCGTTGCAATCATAGTGGCAATAAGTTTGGCTTCGTTAAAGGTTGTTTTAAAGCCGTCGCCAACATCATAATCTCTAACGACAACGCCGTCGGGGTCGTTTATCTGCGCTTTGCCGTTGTAAAACCACCTATAAGAAACTGTTTTAGATACGTCTTGTATTATTTGGTAATGGGGTGGAAATTCTGGGCTTGCACCCCAAATAATATCACAGGTAATTCTATTTATCGGGAATATACCTATTTGTGGTAAAACGTATCCACCACAGCCTACTAAGGTTGCATCGCCAACAGCTTGCTTAATAACTTGTATTGCCTTGCGATAAAGGGCTATTTTGTAATCGCTTTTAAATGGCCCGTGTCGGAAGGTGTGAACTAAAAAGTCAAGCTTGTAGTAGGTTATACCAAGATTGCGATAGTAGGTAAACTGTTCTTTTAAAAATTCATAATATTGTGGGTTGTCAAAATCGAAAGAGTATATATCTTCGCCAAGACAAGAAACCTTATGCGAAAGGTCGACCATGTGCTTAAGTTGTTCAAAGTAAGGCGAATTTTTGTTAACAACAAAGGGCGCAAGCCAAAGCCCCAAATTTAAATTTTTACTTTTAGCAAGTTTAACGAGTGGCTGTAGCCCGTTTGGAAATTTTTTGCTATCCACCTGGTACTTGCCTGCAAACGTGCCGAAAACTTGCCAACCGTCATCAAGTTGTATTACGTTTGCTCCTTTGTCTTTTAGGTGCTCTTTGGTGGTTTTTATTTGGTTTATTATAATTTGCTCGTTGATATTGCCGTAATACCTACTCCAACTGCAAAAGCCAACGGGAATTGTGGTTGGTAGGGTAACGTCGTTAAATTTTTTAACTAGTTTTGCGTATCTTTCAAGAAAGTCGTTAGTGCCTTCTTTTGATTTTTGCAGAATAAACGGGTCGAAGGTGTAGGTTACGCCTTGTTCAAGCCGTTTGTTTTCCATATCTATTATTAACGAAACTTGCTTTTCGCCGTGTTCAATAAGGGTGTCGAACCGTTTAGAAGTAAGCAAGCCAACGCCGAAAACCCCGTTGCTTTTTACGTTTTTGTAAACGGTTACCTGACCGCTTCTAACCCCCGTATTTTTACAGTGTTGTAAAATTTTAGTTTGGGCGTTAGTGTCGTTAGCATCGTGATAAAAATATAGGTGTTCATTATACAAACGTTGGGCTATAGGTAGTTTAACTCTAATTTCGGTAACTACAATATCACTTTTGCTTATAAGAGAAAGGGCGTAAACTCCACTTTTTTTCGCAAGCGAAAAACTAATGCCGTTGTCTAATTCAACGGTTTGGTTTGCAATTATATGAGAGCAGATTGTTATATCGTTGCTTTTAACTGATAGGTAAAAACTAGTTCTTGCCATTTTGCATCTCCTTTAAAAGGGCTAGTGAACAACGAGTGGTATTTAGTAAAAGCAATTTTACTGCGCTAAAACAAACCACTATTTGAGTCACCATAAAAATATACAGCATATAAACACAAATGTCAATAAATATATTGCAATTTAATATAAAGTGTGATAAAATGATTAAAAAAGAGGTATAAATATGCTCTTTTTTCATATAATACGGTAAGGTGAGTTATGGCGAGAAAGGGAACAAAACATTCTGATATAGAAATAAAAAGAAATGAAACTGCATTTGAAATTGTAAAAGAAACCATTGCAACGGGTTCGTCACTGCATTTCCACAGTTATTTAGAAGCAGAACTTGTCGTAGAGGGTTGTGCCGAGCAAATATTAAACGGCAAGCATTACAACGTAAAAAGGGGAAGTTTTTACATTTTAAGACCTATGGTAGATAGCCATAGCGTAGAAATTAACACTATAGTCGTTTATAAATTTTACATAAAGGCTGGCGAATTGCAACAATCTCTTTACGATAAACTGTTACTGTTAGATAC
>JAZURK010000080.1:0-8062 GCA_045606165.1 Christensenellaceae bacterium | reverse complement strand
GCATAAATTATAGTGGAACAAAAGCGCAGTGGGATGCAATAAGTAAAGGTAGTCTTTGGGCTGATTGTGTAAATGCAACTGTATATTGTACTGACGGAAACATAACTATTTAATAGTAAAAAAGTGGGCTTTTGCCCACTTTTTTTGTTAGTATCGATATTCGTTGCTATGCAACGAGTTATATGCAACCAAAGGTTGCACGATATGCGCTAACACGCACGATATCATTTTGCAATAGCAAAATGGTTTTGGATGTTTTCTATCATATAATAAATAAAATCCACAACCATTTTTGAAGAAAGCAAAAATGATATAACGCAAAACTTGTTTTGCATATCGTCACGAGCGAAGCGAAGTGATATAACGCAATCGCAGATTGCATATAACTAAAAAAGTACCAACCGCAGTTGGTACTTTTTTATTTTCTTTCAGGTAAAATTGGTTTATCGCCGTACATTTTAACGTAGGTTTTAACAAGCGAGATTGACGCGCTTTTTGACGGCAGAGCCGTAGAGCGATAGTCAAACGCCATAGTGAATTCCTTTAAGTCTTCGCCTAAAGTTTTAAGGCTTTCGCGTTGTTTTTGATATATAATATCAATAAATTCTTGCGCGTGTTTTCCTGCTTTTTTGGCGTTTTCTAAAAGCCTAATAAAGTGTGGAAAACAAAAGCCTTTAACGGTAAGCATTGCTTTTCTAAACTTCTCGTCGTCGCCGTAAAGACGCGCAACCGTTTCAAAATATCTAGACATATTGAACTCTATTTTTCTACAAATAATACAGTCGGTAGTGTCTTTACGTAATTCTTCCGCAACCTTAACCGCCTTTTTAACGTCGGGGGTAGACTTAATAAGTTTTTCCATAGTCATAAGTCTAGTTGACGCCTGAAGGGCAAGGGGAAGTTTGCCTCTGCCTGAATACAAAACGTCGTAATGTTTAGCGCAAAAACCGTATTTATTAACTTTTTCCCTTTCAGCGTCTTCCATTGCGGCCTCGGATAAGTAACTATCGCAAATATCGCACTCGGTTTTTTGGTGGATTTTGCACATAGGACACTCGCACTCGCCGTTAAAGTTACGCCAAATATACATCGTTGAAATATTGTATGCCATACACTTATTTTAGCATAATCTTAAACTTTTGGCAAATAATTTATCATTGACTTTATTTAATAAATGTATTATACTTATATTATGCTTTAAATAATGGGGGTTTTTATGAAAATCCAAAATGCTAAAAGCGTTAAAAACTTGTCGGGCAGTAGGGGGATTTCCTTTGCCTTTTTAATCGTTATAGGGCTTATTCAAGCGGTATTAACGGTACTTTTTGCGCTTTCCGTAAAAAATTTAATCAATTCGGCGGAATACGGTAGGGGGAGTGAAGTTATTATTACTTCCGCCATTTACCTTGCCGTTTGCGTTTCGCTTATTTTTATATTTTCGGTAATTTATAGGGTGTTGCACGCAAAATGCCAAACCGCAGTGGAAACAAATATTAAAAAATCCGTTATAAGTAACTTTATTAAAGGCGACTACGCTAGTATTAGTAAAGTTCATAGCGGTGACCTTTTGTCAAGGTTTAATACCGACGTAAACACCGTTGCTAACGTGCACGTTGGGTTACTTCCTAGCCTTGTTGCAACGTTATCTCAACTTCTTGCAATAATTATTGCGCTTTACCTTTTACAGCCGATATTTACTCTTTTAATAATCTGCGCTGGGGTATTGATGTTTTTAATTACCTACGTTATCCGTAAAATTTCCGCTAAACTCCATAAAAAAGTCCGCGAGAAAGACGGCGCTTTAAATAGTGTGATTAGTGAAGTTTCTAAAAACGCGTTGGTCGTTAAATCTTTTAACGCGGAAGAACACGTTTCAAATAACGTCAACACTCAACTTAACGGTTTAAAAAGATTTAAACTTAACCAAAGGTATTTTACCGCGTCGGTTAGTTCTCTTACGGGATTATTATTTACCGCGTTTTACGCCGTTACGGTTATTTACGGTGGCGTTTCGATAATTAACGGCGCGGAAGGCGTGGATTTTGGCGTTATAGTTGCTATGTTACAACTTATTTTGCAAATTCGTTCTCCACTCGGTTCAATTAGCGGTTACGTTACCGCATACGCGGAAATGGGCGTTTCTCTTGACAGGCTTTACGAGATTATTCCTACCGAGCCCGCAACCGAAAAAATTTCAGTCGATAAAGACGGGTTTAGTAAAATTGACTTTAACAACGTTAGTTTTGGCTACGATAATGAATATGTCGTTAAAAGTACAACCTTTACCGTAAACAAAGGAGATAAGGTGTTAATTAAAGGTCCGTCGGGGATTGGTAAAAGTACGCTTGTTAAACTTCTATTAGGCGTATATTTGCCAAGTGAAGGCGCTGTTACTATAAACGACGGCAACGAAAACTTAATCTATAACGTTAAGGGCGCGTTTTCTTTCGTACCGCAAGGCAATACCTTGTTTTCTGGCAGTATAAAAAGTAACCTTATCTTTAACGGTAAGGCAACTAATGAAGAAATTTCTACTGCGTTAAAACTCGCGTGCGCTGATGAGTTTATCAGCGAACTTCCAAGTGGTATTGATACGGTTATCGGCGAAAACGGAGTGCAACTATCCGAAGGTCAAGCGCAAAGAATTGCTTTAGCGCGTAGCGTTTTAGCAAAAACGCCTATTATCGTTTTAGACGAGTTTACTAGCGCTTTAGACGCTAAAACTGAAAGTCAAGTAATTGATAACTTGTCCCACCTTGAAAACGTTACTATGGTGATTGTTTCCCACAAAGCCGAAGCGCAAAAAATTTGTAATAAAGTTATTAATTTTTCTAACGGCGATATTGTTGTTGAATAGTTATTTTCGTTTATTGGCGGTAAATAGCGCGGTTGTAATAAACCCTAAATTTCCGCCCAAAACAAGCCCGATTATAATTCCTATAAATAGTTTCATACTGTAATGTTTGACGATTTTTTATTATATTATACTCGTTAATGCGGTTTAAAGGTTAAACTATTTTGCTTTTTTTGAATACTATAAAAAGAGGTAAAATATGTCCTATAAAACCGTTGCCGAAATATCGCTTAAAAATTTACAAAACAACGCTAATAACGTAAAAAAACTGTTAAATCGTAAAACAAAGTTTTACGCGGTAGTAAAATCTAACGCGTACGGGCACGGTATTGTTGAAGTTTCTAACGCATTATATAATATCGTTGACGCGTTTTGCGTATCCCTTATAGACGAGGCTGTTAAGTTAAGGGTAGCGGGTATTGATAAAGATATTTTAATGTTGACTCCGGTTTTTTTTGAAACCGTGAACGAATTAGTTAGGTATAATATAACCGTTTCCGTCAGCAGTTTAAAAGAATTAAAACTAATAGATAAAACGGCTAAAAACTTGAACGCCAAAGCAAAAATTCAACTTAAAATAAATACGGGTATGAATAGGCTAGGATTTAACGATAATAAGTCTATCTTAAAGGCGCTAAACCTGGTAAAAAATAGTAAAAACTTGACTTTAACGGGCGCGTTTTCGCATTTTGGAAACGTTTGCAATAAAGCGTATACTAAAAGTCAGTTTCAAAAGTTTTTAAACCTAACGAAAGTTATAAAAAAAGATTATCCTAAAATCGACTATCATATTTCTTCAAGCGGAGGGGTTATTGCTAGTAAAAAGTACCACTTAAACGCTTGTAGGGTGGGATTGCTTTTATACGGCTATAAGCCTTTCGATACCGATAAAATTTCCTTAAAACCCGTTATGAAGGTTTATGCTAAAACGGTGGCGGTTAGAAAGGACGTAAAAGGTAAAAATTTAATGTATGGGGATAATCTTTCGCCTTGCGATACCGTAACGATTATAAGGCTTGGCTACGCCGACGGTTTTTTAAGGAAAGGTTTAACAAATTCGGTAAATAGTTTGTGTATGGATTTATCGGCGGTTAAAGGCGCTAAAAAAGGGTTAATTCCCGTTATGATTAACGCTGACGATTTAGCAAAAAAATGGAATACTATTCCGTATGAAGTTTTAGTTAACGCTACTAACCGCGCGGAAATGAGATATAAAGATTGATATGAGAATAATTGGTGGAAAAAACAAAGGTAAAAAACTTAAAAGTTTCGAGGGCGACGCGATAAGACCAACTTCTGATAGGGCAAGGGAATCACTTTTTAATATCCTTGCGCCTAGACTTTTAGACTGCGATTTTCTAGACTTGTGCTGTGGCACGGGCGCGGTTGGCATAGAGGCGATTTCTAGAAACGCTAAATCCGTTACTTTCGTCGACAGCAGTAAGGATAGCGCAAAGATAGCCGAATTTAATTTAAAATCTATCGGTAGCGATATTAAGGTTAATTTAATGGACGCTAAAAGGTTTGTTTTGCAAACGCAAAATACCTACGATATAATCTTTTTCGACCCACCGTACGCGTACGCGGATTTTGAAGAGATTATTAAAAGCGTTAAAGAAAGAAAATTATTAAAGGACGGCGGTCTTTTTATTTACGAGCATAAATCGGACAAGCCGTCAATCGAAATAAAAGGCTATATTTTAAAAGACAGTAGAAAATACGGGATTGCGGTATTTGATTTTTACAAAGAAGGTGAAGTATGAAAGTAGGTGTATTTGCAGGGACTTTCGACCCCATAACTAAAGGACACGAGCAAGTTATAGAAAAGTCGGTAGGGCTTTTTGATAAACTCATAGTCGCGCTTTGCGTTAACCCCGAAAAGCATACTTTATATTCCGTTGAAGATAGACTAAAAATGCTTAACGCCGTTTGTAAAAAGTATCCGCACACCGAAGTGGTGTACCACGAAGGTATGCTAGTTGACCTTCTTAAACAAAAAGGTAGCGTATATAGTATTAGGGGTGTTAGAAATAATACCGATTATGAATACGAAAACAATATGCATTTCGTAAACAAAAAACTTTACCCTGATATTATAACGATTTATCTTCCTTGCGATGAGGAGTTTTTAGAAATTAGTTCAACCGCGGTTAGAAACGCAATCAAGAACGGCGAAGAATTAGATAAATATTTATCTAAAGAAGTAATTTCCGTTATAAAATCAAACTAAAAACAACGTAAAGGCTTAAAAATGTTATGGCGGTTTGAATAATTTTGCCTTTTATAAAAAACCAACTGTTTACGCTTGCGCGCTGTAAAAATGCAAGCGATTGGAATATTATAGAAATTCCACTAAACGATATAAGCGCGCCCGATAGCGATGCAGTTAACGGCGATAAACCTATATCGGCAAGTTCTTTCGAGCCTCTAGTGCACTCGATAAGGCCTATGGTAAACGCGCGTGAAATTTCTTTGTTACCGCCTACAAAAAACAGTAGTTTTTCAAAAATAAACTCAAGCGGTAAAAGCAAATTGTAACTTAAAAGCGCGTCGGTAAAAACGTAAAAAATACTTATAAACCCACCTACGATTAGCGAAGATATTACGCTACCGTAAACGCTTTCGTAAAGGGCGTTATCCGCGTTTAAGTTTAAAATAAACTTACCATCTTTAAAATCGTCACCGTGATTTCTAAAAATTACGCCGACTAAAACTGCGGAAAATATATGCGCTAAATAAATTGCAATTCCTACCGTTTTGCTTTTAAACATACTTATTCCAACAACGCCAATAATGAAAATTACGCCAGACGTTGATGATAAAACGCTTAACTTTTCCGCCTGGCTTTTGGATAAAAGATTTTGGCTATAAAGGTCGTAAACGATACGACTTCCCACGGGATAGCCTGAAATTATACTCATTAAAAAGGCGTAAATAGAAATTCCGTTTTGCTTAAACAGCCTTTTAGTTGCGGGCGAAAGTTTTTCGCTTAAACTCAATAACGTGCCCGTCTTGGTTAAAAGGGCAGTTAAAAAGAAAAAGGGCAGTAACGACGGTAAAACGGTAAACGCCCAAAGTTTTAAACCTATTATGCAACTATTTGAATACTTTTCGGGGTTTAAAACGATAGCAAATATAAAAAACGACAAAACTATAAGTAACGAAACTTTTTTTAATCTATCAACTATTTTGTTCACAGTAAAATATAGTCGATAAAAAGGAAAAATATGTATACGCTATTCGATACTATTAATCAAGAAAAAAATCAAGAAAATATGCCGCTTGCCGAAAGAATGCGCCCCGAAAACTTAAGGGAATTTTTAGGACAAGTAGAGATTGCTAAAGAGGGCAGTCTTTTAAGGCGTGCCATTATGATGGATAGACTTGGTAGTTGTATTTTTTACGGTCCTCCAGGTACGGGAAAGACTACGCTTGCAAACATTATAGCAAACTCTACAAGCGGTAATTTTATAAAATTAAACGCT
Source organism: Christensenellaceae bacterium (assembly GCA_045606165.1). Taxonomy (GTDB): domain Bacteria; phylum Bacillota; class Clostridia; order Christensenellales; family Borkfalkiaceae; genus HGM11412. Next base: position 1,723 of record JAZURK010000080.1, on the reverse strand, counting down.
GTAACAAGCGGTGTTGCCGACGTAAAAAAAGCCGTTGAAGAGGCGAGTAAAAACCTTGAAACTTTTGGCAAAAAGACTTATCTTTTGCTTGATGAATGTCATAGGTTTAACAAAACTCAACAAGACAGTTTACTTCCATCAATCGAAAAGGGCACTATTATTTTTATAGGTTCGACAACGGAAAATCCTTACGTTTCAATGACGCCCGCAATACTTTCTAGATGTCGTATTTTCGAGTTTAAAAAACTTTCAAAAGATACTATTAAATCGGCGTTATTAAAGGCTTTAAAAGATGAAAAGAAAGGGCTTGGAAAGATTAACGCGGTAGTTGACGACGATGCGATTGACCACATTGCGTTTATGGCGTCTGGCGACTTGCGAACTGCATATAACGCGCTAGAAATGGCGGTTTTAACTACTCCTATCGGGCTAGACGGAGTGTATCACATAACTTTAAAAGACGCCGAGCAGTCTATTCAAAAAAAGGCAATGGCGGTTGATGAAAACGAGTATTACCATATCTTAAGCGCGTTTTGTAAAAGTTTAAGGGGGAGTGATAGCGACGCTGCGCTCTACTACGCGTTAAGGCTTATAAACGCGGGTTGCGACCCTATGCTAGTTGCTAGAAGGTTAGTAGTTCACTCGGCTGAAGACGTTGGCGTTTCAGACCCACAAGCGTTAGTGATTGCAACTAGCGCGTTAACGGCTTTACAAAATTTGGGATTGCCTGAAGGGTTAATTCCGTTAAGCGAGGCTATTATTTACGTTTGCGAAACTACGAAATCCAATTCGGTAATCGAGGCGATGCAAGGCGCGGATAAAGCCGTGCAAGAATACTGCGACGAGCCTATTCCACCGCACCTTATAAACCCATCGTACCTGTCAAAAGAAGGTAAACAAAAAAGCGCGGAATATAAATATCCGCATAGTTACGGCGGTTACGTAGAACAACAATACCTCCCAACAAAACTTAAAGGCAAGGTCTTCTACGAGCCAAAGGATATAGGTTACGAAACGGAAATTAAGAAACTTCGCATAAAAAAAGGCAAAAAGAATTAAAGTTAGTAATTTTTACTAATATTTCGTTGAATTATGCACGTATTTTTAGTTTTTAGTATTGACTTATTTTGTAAGTTAGTGTAAAATATATAAGAATAGAGTATTCTTACTTGACGTAATCACTAAAAATTATTGTTAGAGGAGATATCATGGAAGAAAGAAAGGAAAACGAAAAGTCAATATCATTATCTGAAATTTGGCTTGTCGCAAGGGCAAACATCGTTTGGGTGTTGTTAATCGTGTTACTTTGCGTCGGCGTAGGTACGGCATACGCGTATCTTGTTAAAAAGACTACTTACACCGCAACTATCGACGTAGTTGTTCAATCGTTAAACGATACCAACGTTGATAAAGAAGACAGTAAGTTCACACTTACAACTGCTTACCAATTCTCGGCATTATTAGCACCCGATTACGAAAAAGTGCTTAAAAGCCACGAAATTATCAACAAGGTAAACGAGGATAGAGAAACGGGGCATTACAAAGTGTCTGCAGGCGCGTTAAGTTTCAAATTTACCGAAGAATCGCCATACTTCTCAATCAAATATACTTTCTCGCAACACGGTGGCGATGCAACGCAAATTAGGATTGCCGTTGCCGATACTTTAAATAACTACGTTAAAGAGTGTCAAGAAATTTTACACGAAAACGAAAGCGGTAACTA
>JAZURK010000079.1:0-9083 GCA_045606165.1 Christensenellaceae bacterium | reverse complement strand
CTACGATTGCAATGATGTATTTGAATAAACTTTTAACTCTTAAAGCGTGACTCCATCTTACAACTACTTCAGTAACCCAGTTAACGCCAGGGATTAAAAGTAAAATTACTTGCGCGATTTTTGGTAAGTTTTCAAATGATTTTTCAATAGTTTTTGCCATAATAATTATAACTCCTTATATTATATTTATTAATTAAATAAATCCTTATATGCTTTACCGAATTTTAAAACTGGTTTTTTAGATTCAGGAATAGCAACCTTTTCGCCTGTTTGAGGGTTAATACCCATTTTTGCAGGAACGTCTTTAACTTCAAACGAGCCAAAGCCGATAAGTTGTACTTTATCGCCTGCTTTTAATGCGTCAGTAACGGCTTCAACGAACGCTTCGTACGCTAAACCTGCATCTTTTTGTGAAAGACCTGCTTTTTCTGCCATTGCTTTAATTAATTCGCTTTTGTTCATAATTGTAATCTCCTTTACTAATATGTTTTTAGTAAGTAAATTATACCATAGTTTTTATGCCTTGTAAATACGTAATTTTTAATTTTTTTGTGAAAATAACCGCGTGTTTTAGGATTTTTATCAAAAAACACATAAAAAACGCCAAAGATTTGGCGTTTTTTTGTTAGGACAGAGCCTTTTGTTATTCAAATTCTTTTAATGAGTGCATTATAATTGCCGTTAACGCTATACCCGCAGTTTCGGCGCGGAGTATTCTTTTACCTAAAAATACCGTTTGATAGCCCATTTCTAAAGCGAGTTCGTATTCTTCTTTAGAAAAACCACCTTCAGGGCCAACAACCACCGAAGTTGAACCGTTAAGCGCGTTAAAATCTACGTCGTTTTTTTCAGCAAACTCGCAAGCGAAAAGTTTATTTTTAGATTTTGCGCCCAACTCTAAAGCCGACTTGAAATTATCGCAATATACAACCGTTGGATATATTGCCCTTCCGCATTGTTTAGCCGATTCAATCGATACTTTATTAAGCCTTGAAAGTTTATTGTCGTTCATATACGACGCGCAGTATTTAGAGTTAAAAATTACTATGTTTTTAACCCCTAACTCAACCGCTTTTTGAACGACAAGTTCCGTTTTATCGCCTTTTAAGTACCCCGCAATTAAGGTAACTTCGGTATTCGGCTCGGTATCGTTTAAGCGCTTGTCAACTACTTCAAGTTCTAAATCTTTTTTATTGATTTTTCTAACCGCAGAGATATATTCATACCCCGAGTTATCGCAAACGATAATTTCGTCGCCTTCTTTTAGCCTTAAAACGTTTACCGCGTGGCGGAATTCTTCGCCGTTGATTATAAGTGGCGAAGATATTTGATTTACGAAAAATCTTCTTAAATCACTCATTTTAATTTTTCTCGCTAATTCTATAAATGCTTGACGGACTGTCTACGTCAACGCCGTTGTTTTTAAGAATTTCGTTTGCGTTTTCAGGATTATCTACCCTTGTTATAACGATTGCTTTATTTGAAGTGTGCGCAACGCAAGCATACATATATTTAATATCGATTTTGTTTTCAGTTAAAACTTTTAACGCGTAAGAAACTCCACCCGGCTTGTCTTCAATAGCAAAGGCAAGTACGTCGGTTACTTTACCGATAACGCCGTGTTCTTTTAAAACTTCTTTTGCTTTGTACGGGTCGCTAACAATCATACGCAAAACGCCGTATTCCGAAGTATCGGCAAGTGAAAGCGCAGAAATATCTATGCTGTTTTGATTGAGAACTTCGGCAATATCTTGAAGTCTTCCCGCCTTATTTTCAATAAAAAATGAAATTTGTTCTACTATCATAAAATCTCCCCCTTAAAATTAAAGTTTACGGTTATCAATAACACGTTTTGCTTTTCCTTCGCTTCTTGGAATTGATTTAGGGTTTACAAGGTGTACGTTAACGCCAAGACCAAGTGCCGAACGCAATTTTTCTTTGATATCCTTTTCAATTTTAGCAATACTCTTTAAGTCGTCGGCAAAGAGTTCTTCACTCATTTCAACGTCAACGTCGAAAGTATCGTTATTGTTTACCCTATCAACCCTTATCAAGTAGTTAGGAGTAATGCCCGACGTTACGCTTAAAAGTACTTCTTCTATTTGTGATGGGAATACGTTTACGCCACGAATAATAAGCATATCGTCACTTCTACCCGTAGGTTTATTCATTCTTATATGAGTTCTACCACACTTACAAGGCTCGTAGATAAGCGAACAAATATCTCTCGTTCTATACCTAATTAATGGGAAACCTTCTTTAGTAATCGAAGTAAATACGAGTTCGCCCGTACTTCCTTCAGGTAAAACTTCGCAAGTGTCAGGGTCGATAATTTCAGGGATAAAGTGGTCTTCCCAAACGTGCATACCCGATTGGTATTCACACTCACACGAAACGCCTGGTCCTAAAATTTCCGAAAGACCGTAAATATCGTACGCTTTAATGTTTAATTTTTGTTCAATTTCGTGGCGCATACTTTCAGTCCAAGGTTCTGCGCCGAAAATACCTACTTTAAGTGAAAGTTGGTCTTTTACGCCTGCTTTTTCGATTTCTTCGGCAAGATACATAGCGTAAGACGGAGTACAGCAAATAGCCGTTGCCTTAAAGTCAATCATTGTTTGTATTTGAAGTGCCGTGTTGCCCGCCGAAATAGGAATAACGGTTGCGCCGGTTTTTTCTATACCAGCGTGCAAACCTAAACCGCCCGTAAAAAAGCCGTAACCGAAAGCATCTTGGAAGATATCTTTCTCGGTAATACCGATAGCGGTAAGCATTCTTGCAACGCAGTTTGCCCACATATCAAGGTCGTTTTTCGTATAGCCAACGACTATTCTTTTACCCGTAGTACCGCTTGACGCGTGCACCCTAACGATATTTTCCATTGGTTCGGCAAATAAGCCGTATGGGTAGTAATCCCTTAAATCTTTTTTATACGAGAACGGAAGTTTATATAAATCTTCAACGCCTTTAATATCTTCGGGTTTTAAGCCTTTTTCATCCATACGATTTCTAAAACATTCAACCCTTTCGTACATTCTTTTTACTTGGTTAACTAGTCTTTCGCTTTGAAGTTTTTTCAGTTCGCTTCTTGGCATTGTTTCTAAATTAATATCACGAATAGCCATTTTAGTCTTCTTCCTTTTTAGTTTTTTCTTGTTTTTTTCTTCCGCCGATGCTTAAAATTACACCTAACGCAATAGATAACGCCGCCGCCATTATAACTTGATATTCCGATGGCAATAAGAAAGTTACAAAGTGCGCTGGAATCCAGAAAAATGGAACGGTTTTTAAAATAGTGAAACTAACGAAATTTGTCCAATCCACGCCCAAAACAGCGTTCTTTAATGATAATTTTTCTTTATTTGCCGATAACTCAAGCATTTTATCGCTAATTTTATGTACTGCCATAAAAGTAGGTCCGAAAGACGTATTCATTAAAACGCTTGTGAAAAGAGCAAAGAGTGGAGTATTTCCCGCACCTGGAAGTTTGCCCGCAACCATCATATATGCAGCCGCAGTTTTATAAACAGTCATCATAAAGGTAATCCAAACGCCGATAACACCCCAAATAGCAAAACGCCAAATTATTTTGCAAGGCACGGTGATTTTACCCGTTTTAATAAACGCGGCAATAAGTTCGCCCGCAGTTGCCAAAAGCGCAAACTTAATAAAGCCCATAATATATGGGTGTCCGCCAGATAAACCTTTAAACCACTCACGAGTCGTAGGTATTAAAAGGATTACCACGAAAGACAATATTGAAACGCAAACGTACGCTATTACAAGCGCGTTTTTTAATTTTTGATTTTTCATAAAGGTTTCCCCCTTTTTTAACTTTTAACTTTAAAAAAAATTTTAATAATTGTAACCTAAATCGAAAGCCTTTAAATTTAACTCAAGGAATTTAGGCGGTACTGTTTCTTTAATGATTTTGTACCAAGTTTCTTTATCGATATCCGTACTTTTTGCAAGTACGCCGATTAATACTACGTTAACGGCTTTAGACGAGCCAAGCGACATTGAAAGTCCAAGCGCGTCAAGAGAGATAACTTCGGCTTTTTCCTTTAAAGTTTCTACAATACCTTCAGGATATTGGCACGCGCCCGTGATAACGGGCATTGGCGAAATAGCGCTATCGTTTAAAATGATTTTACCGCCTTTTTTAAGGTAAGGTAAAGCCCTTATAGCCTCAAGCCTTTCAAACGCTAAAATGATATCCGCTTCGCCTTTGTCGATAATAGGCGAATACACTTTTTCGCCGTACTTAACGTAAGTAACAACGCTACCGCCACGTTGGCTCATACCGTGTACTTCCGAAACTTTTACGTCGTAACCTTCGCTTATAACCGCGTTGCCTAAAATACGACTTGCAAGTAACGTACCTTGACCGCCTACGCCAACAATCATAATATTTTTAGTCATATTATTCTTCCTCCTTTGAGATGGCGTTGAACGGACAAACGTTTATACAAAGTCCGCAACCGTTACATTGCGTTTCTTGAATTTTTGCCTTGCCGTTTTCAAACACGATTGCAGGGCAACCGAGTTTCATACATTTTTTACAAGAACGACATTTATCGCTATCAACAACGCATTTACCCGAATATTTTACCGTTTTTAAGAGCGCGCACGGTCTTTGCGCGATAATAACCGAAGGTTCGTCTACTGAAAGTTCTTCTTTAACGGCTTTTTCAAAGCCTGCTAAATCAAACGGGTCTTCAACCCTAACTCTATCAACGCCTACCGCTTTGCAAAGCGCAAGCAAGTCTACTTGTTTAGTAGGTTCTTTTCTAATAGTAAAGCCTGTGGTTGGGTTGTCTTGGTGGCCAGTCATACCCGTGATTGAGTTGTCTAAAATAATAACGGTATTGTTACCTTTATTGTAAACGATATCGATAAGACCAGTAATACCAGAGTGAATAAAGGTAGAGTCGCCTATAACCGCAACGAGTTTTTTAGAGAAGTCGTTACCCCTTGCCTTAACCATACCGTGAGCAGCGCTAACCGATGCGCCCATACAAATTGTGGTATCAACGCTAGAAAGCGGAGCAACCGCGCCAAGCGTATAACAACCGATATCGCCAGAAACTGTAACGCCAAGTTTGTTTAAAACGTAGAAAGTTCCCCTATGCGGACAACCAGCGCACATAACCGGTGGGCGGATTGGTAAACCGTCTACCTTTTCAAATGAGTCAACTTCCTTATTTAAAATAACTTTTTTGATAAGGTTTTGACTGTATTCGCCAAGTAAACTAAATAATTCTTTACCCTTGCAGTCAACGCCGATAGATTTAACGTATTCTTCAATAAATCCGTCAAGTTCTTCTAATACGTAAAGGGTATCCACAGATTTTGCAAAGTCTTCGATAAGTTTTTTAGGAAGTGGATATACCATACCTAATTTTAAGTAGTTTACGCTATCGCCAAGCGCTTCTTTTGCGTATTGATAAACGATACCCGAAGTGATTACGCCGACTTTAGCGCCGTTGTTTTCAATTTTATTAATTTCGCAAGAATTAGCGTAGTTTTGAAGTGCAAGTTCGCGTTTTTCAACTTCAACGTGTTTTAAAATAGCGTTTGCAGGCATCATTACGTTTTTGCGAATATTCTTTTCGTAAGGTTTAAGTTCTATCGATTCTGGCTCGCAAAGTTCTACCATACTTTGAGAGTGCGATACCCTTGTTGAAAGCCTAATAAATACAGGGACGTCAAATTGTTCGCTTAAAGAAAAAGCAAGTTTAGTAAAGTCTTTACACTCTTCGGAATCGCTTGGTTCAAGCATAGGTATTTTAGACGCTTTAGCGTAGTGGCGAGAGTCTTGTTCGTTTTGAGACGAGTGCATACCAGGGTCGTCGGCAACGCATAAAACTAAACCGCCGTTAACGCCGATATAACTAACGGTAAACACAGGGTCAGCCATAACGTTTAAGCCAACGTGTTTCATACACGTCATAGCCCTACCGCCTGCAATAGACGCGCCTATTGCCGTTTCGCAAGCAACTTTTTCGTTAGGCGCCCATTCAACGTAAATATTTTCATATTCTACAACGGATTCCGTGATTTCGGTACTAGGAGTGCCTGGATAAGATGAAACCACCTTAACACCCGCTTCGTACGCGCCACGCGCTACCGCCGAGTTTCCTATCATTAATTTTTTCATAAATTCTCCTTACTGTATCTCGTTTTGTTTAGCAACGAGTCCGTCTACGCTATAAATTTCGCGAAGTTTTGGCTTTTCGATTTTGCCGGTTGGGTTTCTTGGAACGTCGGCAAAAATAATCTTTCTTGGACGTTTATATCTTGGTAAATCTAAACAGAAATCGTTAAGTTCCTCTTCGGTTAAAGTTTCGTTTTCTTTAACTTGAACGATTGCGCAAGATATTTCGCCAAGACGTTTATCAGGAACACCTATAACCGCTACGTCGCTAACCTTATCGTTTTTGCGGATAAAGTTTTCGATTTGTACGGGATAAATGTTTTCGCCACCCGAAATGATAACGTCTTTTTTACGGTCAACGAGATAGATAAATCCGTCTGCGTCTTCCATTGCCATATCACCCGTAAAAAGCCAGCCGTCAGATAAAATTTCGTTAGTTGCGTCTTCGTCTTTATAATAGCATTTCATAACGCCGTCGCCTTTAACGGCAAGTTCGCCAACTTCGCCTTTTGAAACGGGATTGCGGTTTTCATCGACAATCATAGTTTGCCAACCGTAGCCCGCTTTACCGATTGCGCCTACTTTGTGGATGTTTTCTACGCCCAAGTGTACGCAACCAGGTCCGATTGATTCGCTTAAGCCGTAGTTCGTATCGTATAAGTGGTTAGGGAAAATATCGCGCCACCTTTTAATTAAACTTGGCGGTACGGGTTGCGCGCCTATGTGCATAAGACGCCATTGATTGAGATTAAATTCGCTTAAATCAATGTCGCCACGGTCAATCGCGTCTAAAATGTCTTGCGCCCAAGGAACTAAAAGCCAAACAATCGTACATTGTTCTTCCGAAACGGCTTTTATTATCCATTTAGGTTCAGTGCCTTTTAAAAGGACTGCTTTACCACCTACCATTAAACTGCCGAACCAGTGCATTTTCGCGCCGGTGTGGTAAAGTGGCGGAATACATAAAAATACGTCGTCTTTAGTTTGAGAGTGGTGGTTTTGTTCTACTTTAGCGGCGTGCATCAAACTTCTGTGATTGTGTAAAATTGCTTTAGGGAAACCCGTAGTGCCTGACGAGAAGTAAATAGCCGCGTCGTCATCGTCGGTAATTTTTACTTTTGGAAGTTTTGACGAGCAGTAAGTAATTAAGTTATCGTAACTTTCGGCAAATACAGGGCAATCTTCGCCAACGTAAAGCCAAGTTTTAATCTTTTTAACCTTGTGGCAAATTCCCTCGATACGTCCAACGAATTCAGGACCGAAAACGATATGTTCGGCATCTGCTTTATCTAAACAGTAAGCAATTTCGTCTGCGGTGTATCTAAAGTTTAAAGGTACGGCTATTCCGCCAGCCTTTAAAATACCAAAATAAATAGGTAACCACTCTAAACAGTTCATAAGTAAAATGGCAACTTTTTCGCCCTTTTTAATACCCCTTGATAATAAAAAGTTTGCAAAACGATTAGAAAGTTTTTGGAATTCACCCCAAGTAATTTCGTGACGGAAAGATTCCTTTGACGTAGATTGCATTAAAGCAAACTCACGCCAAGTCATAATCTTATTGTCTTCGAGTTTTGGATTGATTTCTACTAAACTGACGTCGTTAGGGTAAAAGTCAGCATTTTTAGTCAAAATATCTGTAATAGGCATATTAACTCTCCTTTGTTTTAGTTTTATTAAGCGTTAGTCAGCACAATCGCAAACGTATATTCTATAGAAAATAAAAAACCCCTTGCATTATAAAAATGCAAGAGGGCGAAAAATCCGCTGTACCACCTCAATTTATCCTTTTCTCACAAAAAGGACCTTTATAAGTGAAAAACACTTGGGCTATAACGCGCCGAACCGACAAACAAATGTAACATCGCAAAAGTGTATTTCGCACTTAAACCGCTTATTGTCTTGCACCAAACGACAACTCTCTTAAACCACGATATAAGCCTACTTAAATTTTGCTCAAACGTTTTTAATATTTTTTAATATTAAGATTATATACCTTTTTTTAAAAGTTAGCAAGTATTTTTAAAGGGGCGTTTAAAAAAAACACCCCTTCGCCTTATTATTTTAAGTAATTTATTAAATTTTCAAGCACAGGCTCGAACTTCGCGCCGTACCAATGCTCTTTATCTCCTTTAGTTGCATTTATACAATCAACCGTATAGTCAGCGGCAATTTTAGCCGATTCGTAAGCCGATTTTCCCCTAACGAAAGCACCAACGAAAGCAGACGCGTAAATATCGCCCGTACCGTGACAACTGTTAGGAAGTTTAACGTGTTCGTAGTAAGAGTAATTTTCGTTTTCGTAAACAACTACGCCCGTTTTGCCTTCTTGATAAGATACGCCCGTTAAAATAACGTTTTTGCAACCGATTTTTGTAAGCGCGTTTAATAAACTATCAATATACGCTTTGTCGTAAACTTCTTTATATTCAATACCCGTTAAAAAGCACGCCTCGGTAATATTAGGAATAATATAATCGGCGTTTTTAGAAAGTTTAATCATAGCGTTAACGTACTCTCCGTCAAAGCCTGGGTACAACTTGCCGTTGTCCGCCATAGCGGGGTCCACGAAGAAAGTTCCGTTATCTAACGTAGAGTTAACGATATCTAAAACGTAATCAATTTGTTTAGACGAACCAAGATAACCCGTATAAATTGCTTTAAACTTAATATTTTCGCTTGCCCAATGGTTTTTAATAGCAGGCATATCGTCCGCTAAATCCCTAAAGGTAAAACCTTTAAAGCCAGCAGTATGAGTTGATAAAACAGCCGACGGTAAGATAGCGGTTTCAAGTCCGCAAGCCGATAAAATTGGCAACGCTACCGTAAGCGAACATTGACCTACGCAAGATATATCTTGTATCGTTAAAATCCTTTTGTAATCCATAAAAAGTACCTCATTTCATATATTTTTAACTATTATACT
>JAZURK010000078.1:0-3266 GCA_045606165.1 Christensenellaceae bacterium | reverse complement strand
TCCTAAGACCGCTTGGCCTCCGACTTCTATATACTGAAACTAGCCTGCGGTGTACGAGGCGGGGATTTCTTTTATCCACAACAAAATTAAGGGATTTCTCGTTCTTTTTTAAATGCGTATTCCGCGAATTGCGTTATTTCCAATTCATTTAGTACGGAAAGTCAGGATAAAAAGACGGATTTTACCCACCTCTTATATAAAGGGGTTTAAAACTTCTCAATGTACGGCACAAGCGGGTTTTTATTTAAAATATAAGGCTTTATCATATTGATAGAGCCTTAATTTTTTATCTTATATTATTTAGCATATTCTACGCTACGAGATTCCCTTATAACGTTTACCTTGATTTGACCAGGGTATTCCATTGTGGTTTCAATCTTTTTAGCAATATCTTTAGCAAGGAATAATGCTTGGCTATCGTCGATTTGTTCAGGTTTAACGATAACCCTAACTTCTCTACCCGCTTGGATAGCGTAAGCCTTTTCAACGCCTTTAAATTCGTTTGCAATATCTTCAAGTTGTTCAAGACGTTTAGCGTAGTTAGATTCAATTTCCTTACGCGCGCCAGGTCTTACACCCGAAATAGCGTCCGCCGCTTGTACTAAAACAGCCTCAATACACCTTGGTTCAACGTCACCGTGGTGAGATTCGATACAGTTAATAACGAATTTATTTTCTTTATATTTTTTAGCAAGTTCCACACCTAAATTAATGTGTGTACCTTCGTTTTCAAAGTCAACGGCTTTACCGATATCGTGAAGTAAACCACCGCGTTTAGCAAGGTTTACGTCAACGCCGAGTTCTTGAGCCATTAAGCCCGCAATGTGCGCAACTTCTAAAGAGTGTTGTAATACGTTTTGACCGTAACTAGTTCTAAATTTAAGTTTACCTAAAATTTTAATGAGTTCAGGGTGAATACCGTATAAACCCATTTCAAACACAGCGCTTTCGCCTGCTTCTTTAATAATAACGTCAAGGTCTTTTTTAACCTTTTCAACCGTTTCTTCAATACGAGTTGGTTGAATTCTACCGTCGCTAATGAGTTTTTCAAGTGCGCGACGCGCAACTTCACGCCTTACAGGGTCAAAGCCCGATGCAACTACAACTTCAGGAGTATCGTCGATAATAAGCCTAATACCCGTAGCGTTTTCAAGAGCGGTGATATTTCTACCTTCCCTACCGATTAAACGTGCTTTCATATCGTCGTTAGGGATTGAAATAGTGGTAACGGTAAGTTCGTTACTTTGGTCAACCGCACAACGTTGAATTGCTAAAGAAATAATTTCTTTTGCTTTTTTGTCCGCCTCGTCTTTTGCTTGCGCTTCAGCGTTTCTAACGTAAAGCGACGCTTCTTTTCTAGCCTCGTCTTTAACGTCTTCGATAATCATGGCTTTAGCCTCGTCTTGAGTCATTTGAGCCACTTTTTCAAGTTCTTGAACGAATAAATCGTGTTGAGTTTCAAGTTTTTGCATTAAACTGTCAGCCTCTTGGTGTTTTGCCTCTAAAGATTTTGCTAAACTTTCAACTTCTTCGTTACGCTTTAATAAACTAGCGTCTTTCTTGTTAAGGATTTCGTCCTTTTGGTTTAAGCGTTGCTCCATTTTTTGAAGTTCCGCCCTTTTTTCGCGAGATTCTTTTTCAAACTCACTTCTTAATCTGTGTTCCTGTTCTTTTGCTTCAACAATAGCCTCTTTCTTAAGAGTTTTACATTCATTTATCGCGTCAGTCTTAATTTTTTCGGCTTCTTTTTGCGCGCTTTTAACTTTTAATAGACCTAAAATTGATATAACGATACCGATAATTACAAGCGCAATTCCGATTGCCATACCAATGGTAGCCATGTCAACTGCAAGTAACAGGAAGGTTGCATTTTGAAACATTTGCGTTGCCTCCCATAAAATAAATTTTAGTAAAGTGAATTATAATTTAGAGTAAAATTATAAATATTATCCCATTACACAATATATTGTATATCAAACCTTAATAAATGTCAATATATTATTTATAAATTATTTAATATAATATAATAAAAAAACCTATAAAAATCCTAAAATGGACTTTCATAGGTTTTACTTTTAGTTTCGCGCTTATTAAATTCTACTTAATTTATTCTATTAATCTTTTTGTGCGAGTTTATCGGCAAAGGCTTGTCTTACTTTACCTTCAATTTCTTGCATAACTTCAGGGTTAGTTCTTAAGTATTCCCTAGCCTTTTCTTTACCATTAGCAAATTTATCGCCATTATAACTGAACCAAGCGCCCGATTTTTCTAAAATACCGAATTCAACGCCAAGGTCGATAACGCAACCTTCTTGCGAAATACCTTCGCCGTAAATCATATCGAATTCAGCCGTTTTAAACGGAGGCGCAACTTTATTTTTAACGATTTTTGCTTTAGTTCTGTTACCAACTAAACCTTCGCTATCTTTAATAGCGTCGGCTTTTCTAACGTCGATTCTAATACTAGCGTAGAACTTAAGCGCTTTACCGCCAGGCGTAGTTTCAGGGTTACCAAACATTACGCCAACTTTTTCACGGAGTTGGTTAATAAAGATTACGCAAGTTTTAGATTTGTTAGTGATACCCGTAAGTTTACGGAGTGCTTGCGACATTAATCTTGCTTGTAAACCAACGTGTTGGTCGCCCATTTCGCCTTCAATTTCCGCCTTTGGAGTAAGCGCAGCAACCGAGTCAACGATTAACACGTCAACCGCGCCACTTCTTACTAAACTTTCGGTAATGTCAAGAGCCTGTTCGCCCGTGTCTGGTTGAGAAACGTATAAATCTTCTAAATTAACGCCAAGTTTTGCAGCATAAGTAGGGTCTAAAGCGTGTTCCGCGTCGATAAACGCAGCGATACCGCCTTTCTTTTGAGTTTCGGCAATAACGTGAAGAGCAACGGTAGTTTTACCCGATGATTCTGGGCCGTAAATTTCGATAATTCTTCCCCTAGGAACACCGCCTACGCCTAAAGCCAAGTCTAACGCCAAACAACCGGTTGGCAATACTTCGATATTAGTATCCGCCGCACCAGCGCCAAGTTTCATAATAGCGCCCTTACCGTATTGTTTTTCGATTTGGTTAAGTACCTGTTCTAACGCTTTTTGTTTTTCATCCATAATATATAATCCTCACTAGATATTTTTTATAAATCGAAACTGCCGTCTCTCAACGCCTTAACGGCTAAAAACATAGCAGTTTTAACACCTTTGTTAATAATTTCTTCACGGCTAAGTCGGATCGTAGCCATGTCGTTCTGTGAGCCA
>JAZURK010000077.1:0-2302 GCA_045606165.1 Christensenellaceae bacterium | reverse complement strand
CACCTGTTACGCCTACTGCCGTAGGGGTAGGGGCTTGAGGTTGTCCGCTATAATATATAGTTTCGTCACTCCACTTAACATTTACCGTTGCCTTTTTAATATTAAACTTCGCGTTTGTGAAAGATAGCGTATAGTTAGTAGCGTGTTTAGAAGGAAGTGATAACGTTGCTTCGTAGTTTTCACCCGCGTTTGTTTTGTGACCAGAAACGTCAAGGGTAATAGTACCGTCTCTCGTTACGCCTAGCGCTTTGTATGTTGGCGCTTGAGGTGTTCCCTTATAGACTAAATTATTATTAGTAGCGTAAGGGATAAGTTTAAGAGGATTGATTACAAACGTAGAAGTTTGAATATTAGGAGCGATTGTGTAATTAGAACTGTAATTATAATCGGTAATACTTGCGGTTGCGGTGTAGGTACCTGCATTGATTTGAGAACCACTAATCGTAAGGTTAATAACGTCAAAAGAGTCTTCGCCTATACCGTGGGTTGTTGCGGTTGGTGCGTGTGGATTACCATCGTAGGTAAACGTATTATAAGACCAATTAATATCATTTGTTATTTCGTAAGGCTCAAGGGAAAACTTTTTAGATTCTTCAGTTAACGTGTAAAGATAAGATTCCGTGCCGATAAGCGTTAAGTTAAAAGTGTAAACCCCAGCGTCTCTAACTGACGTTACGTCAAGAGAAACGTCAACGTTGTCGTTATTAATAACGTCACTGTCAACCTTGTATGCTGAAACTGATTGAGTTGTTCCCGTATAAACTGTTTGAGGGAGTTTCCACTCAACACCAAGTACCTTCTTGTCAATATTTAGATATAACGTGGCTTGACTTGATGACGTAAGAGAGGTTTCAGTTTCAGAATAAGCGGTAACTTTTACGGAATAATAACCTGAATCGCTTGGATAAAGGTTTGTTTTAGTGTACTCGTTAGAAGAAGATGATTCACTCCACGTGTATGACGTTCCGTCCCTTTTCCATTCGTATTTTAATAAAATGTTTTGAATAGGAGCGGTTGCGTTGGCTGTAAAGGTTACGTTGTCCCCGTAAACGTAAGCAGTATTTTTATCTTTTTCAATCGAAGTAATTTCAGGTGAAAGTAAAGACCATTTTGGATATACAATTAAGTTTGGTTCGTCTACTACCGATTTTAAAGAAGAAAGGGCTGTTTTATATCTAGTTTGGCTAGAAGTGTATTCCCAATCAATTGTAAACCCATCTCTTGGTTGTATAGTAGAAAGAAGTTTTTTGTGGTCGGAACCTAATACGTATCTATAGCCCGAATCTTCAAACGACGTAAATGATTCTTCTACTGTATAAAGCGTATCGTTATCTTCACCAACTTCAATGCGGTAAACGTTGTCGAAAGAAACGATAAGGTTTTTCTCTGTTCTTATATCGCTAGAATCGATAATTAAACCGTCATCTGTATTAAAGTAAAATACCATATCGTTACGGGTGTAGGTGTCGTATAAAAATGATTCGTCATCAATATCAAACTCTTCAGCGTAATCAATGCCTTCACCTACTACGTTAAGGTCGAATTTTTTGTATGAAGGGGCAATCCAAGTTTTTAAGATTTCATAGTCAGCTTGAAGTAAACTATTAGGAGTATAGTCAAAAGTTATGTATTTTTCGTCTTCGTTAAGATTAGTAGGGATTGTAGCGTTTAATAACGAAACGTAAGCATCAGAACTTTTAGAAAGATTTACCATTTCATATCTAAAATTATCTATTTGAGTTTTATCTATAAATACTTTACATTTTTTATTCAAACCTAAAAAAGTATTAGTGTTAAGAAATTTAACGTCGGTTGGAGCATCGAAATAAATTTCTTCAAGACCAGTATCGTTAAATATTTTACTTTCAATAGCGCTAACTTTTTTGCCTTTAAAGGTTGCGGGAACGTTTAATTTAGTACCGTTGCCTTCAATAATATTTTCAATAACGTACGTATCGGTAGATTCTTGGTAAGCAAATTTAAGGTTGCGATAACCAAATGAACCTTGTCCGTAAAAACCTGATTTAAAGGTAATTAGTACGTATAAAATAGACATAATAGCAGTTATGATTGCAAGCAAGCCAGGAAGTATTTTAAACTTTGTTCCATAATGTACGATTTTGTTTATGTTTACCTTTAGAGCAACAATTGGCATAAGGTGTGCCAATATAAACAAAATTAACGATGGGTTAGTCATAACGTTAAAATTCGATACGCTAATTATTATGCAAAGTATTGTAACGGATATAAAGTGTAAAGTAGGTGCAATTAAACTGTATTTGAATTTAAAGTTAGAATTGAA
>JAZURK010000076.1:0-3001 GCA_045606165.1 Christensenellaceae bacterium | reverse complement strand
TACTGATAAGTTCGCCACGTCTTTCGCCAATTTTACTCATAACCGCGCCAACGTATTCGTTAGGAACTTCAACAACCAAGTTTTCGATAGGTTCGTGAGTTTTGCCGTTAATTTCTTTAAAGATAACTTTTGGGCGTGATACTTGGAATTCGTAACCTTCACGGCGCATTTCTTCAATAAGTATTGATAAATGAAGTTCGCCACGGCCGTAAACCTTAAACGAGTCTGCGCTATCCGTTTCTTCAACGCGCATTGATACGTTTGTTTCAACTTCCCTAAAAAGTCGTGCGCGTAAGTGCCTTGAAGTAACGAATTTACCTTCTTTACCCGCAAAAGGTGAGTTGTTTACCATAAACATCATACTAATTGTTGGCTCGTCAATGGCAACGAAGGGGAGTTGTTCTACCTTGTCAAGCGAACATAAAGTTTCGCCGATATTAATTTTTTCTATACCCGAAATTGCTACGATATCACCAACGCTACCCGAAGTAACTTCAACGCGCTTTAAACCTTCAAATTGATAAAGTTTACCGATTTTAGCGTTATAAGTAGTGCCGTCTGTACGGCAAACCGTTACAGTTTGAGCGTCTTTAATAGAGCCCCTTACTATTCTTCCAACGCCAATTCTTCCAACGTATTCGTCGTAATCTATATTACATATAATAGTTTGAAGTCCGTCGTTACTATCGCCAACGGGCGCAGGGATTTCAGTAATTATTGTATCTAAAAGGGCAGACATATCGGTTGTGGTAACGCTTGGGTCTAGAGTTGCAAAACCTTGGCGTGCCGATGCGTATACCGTTTTAAAGTCAAGTTGTGTATCGTTAGCGCCAAGTTCGATAAATAAATCAATTACGCTATCCATTGTTTTGTTAAGGTCTCCACCTTTGTCAATTTTATTAACTACAACGATAGGTTGTTTATTTAAACTCAACGCTTTTTTTAATACGTATCTCGTTTGTGGCATACTGCCTTCAACGGCGTCAACAAGTAAAATTACACCGTCCACCATAGAAAGTATGCGTTCAACTTCGCCACCAAAATCGGCGTGGCCTGGAGTATCTATAATATTGATTTTAATACCTTTATAGTTAACGGCGGTATTTTTAGCAAGAATAGTAATACCGCGTTCGCGTTCAAGGTCGTTACTATCCATAACTCTGTCTTGTACAACTTCGTTAGTTCTAAATATGCCGTTTTGTTTAAGTAATGAGTCAACCAAGGTTGTTTTACCGTGGTCAACGTGAGCAATAATCGCTACGTTTCTAATGTTATCTCTTACGTTCATAATTTAATTCCTTTCACGAGGTATTTTAGTATTTTATACTAAATTTGTCAATTAAATATATGTGTAATTAAAAATTTAAAAAAAATTAAAAATATTGTTAAAAACGGCTATAATTTAGTTGATTAAATTACTGAAGTGTGATAGAATAGTGGAAATTAAATAAGTCATGTGAAACGTGTGGGAATTTATTAACCGTACGTGGATGACACTCTGGAGAATCTCGATTTAGCGAGTGCCGAAGGTGCAAGTGGGTAGGCTCACGAATCTCTCAGGCAAAAGGACAGGGTTGTTTTTATATCATTGTGGTATAAAATTACTTGTGAAATGGGTTCTCTTACAGTGTGTAAGTGATTCCATTTTTTTATTAGTTAAAAATAAAATTTTTTTATATAAGGAGAGTAAAAATTATGTGGGCAAAAATTGAAGCAGCATTGCTTTCATTCTTCGCGGATTTTAACTCGTATTTCTCGGGTTACTTTCTTGTAATTTTACTTGTAGGTGTAGGTGTTTACTTTACGATTAGAACTAAATTCGTTCAAATTCGTTACTTTGGTCAAGGCGCAAAACAAGTTTTTGGTAACATTAAACTTGCAGGCGACAAACAAAAAAGCGGTATGAGTTCTTTCCAAGCTTTTGCTACTGCCGTTGCTGCTCAAGTTGGTACTGGTAACATTATCGGTGCTACAGGCGCTATCTTAACAGGTGGTCCTGGCGCGATTTTCTGGATGTGGCTTATTGCTTTCTTGGGTATGGCTACGATTTACGCCGAAGCAGTACTTGCTCAAAAGACTAGGGAAGTAGAGGAAGACGGTTCAGTTAAGGGTGGTCCTGTTTACTATATTAAAAAGGCTTTCCCTAACGGTTTCGGTAAATTCTTAACTATATTCTTTGCTATTGCTACCGTTATTGCACTTGGTTTTGTTGGTGCAATGGTTCAATCAAACTCAATCGGTGGTGCTGTAAGTAACGCTATTGCAGGTAAAAACGTTTGGTGGATTAGTTTAATCGTTGGTATTGTTGTTGCTGTCGTTGCAGGTTTTGTATTTATCGGTGGCGCTAAACGTCTTGCGTCTGTTACTGAAAAATTAGTTCCTATTATGGCGCTTATCTATATCGTAGGTGGTATAGTTATTCTTTGCTGTAGAATTACTTCTATTCCAAGAGCGTTAGGTATGATTTTTGAATTTGCTTTCAACCCTCAAGCAATTATTGGCGGTGGTTTCTGGGGTGCTATCGTTATAGCTATCCAACAAGGTGCTAAACGTGGTCTTTTCTCAAACGAAGCAGGTATGGGTTCTACACCACACGCTCACGCTCAAGCAAACGTAAAAACTGCTCATGAACAAGGTTGTACTGCAATGTTCGGTGTATTTTTAGATACTTTCGTTGTGTTAACAATGACTGCGCTTATCATCATTACTACTCTTTACGTTAATAACGGTGCAGATTATTTAGCATGGAAAGCCGTAGATAAATCAAACGCTGTTGCAACTGGTTTTGGTATTGCTTTCGGCGGTGGTAATATTGCTACAACAATTGGTAATATTTTCGTTGCAGTTTGCTTAACGTTCTTTGCTTTCTCAACAATCTTATCTTGGAACTTATTTGGTAAAATTAACTTCCAATACTTATTTAAAGACAAAGGTACAATCGTTTATACAATCATTGCGCTTGTATTCGTTGTTCTTGGCTCGGTATTCCAAAACGACCTTG
>JAZURK010000075.1:0-2729 GCA_045606165.1 Christensenellaceae bacterium | reverse complement strand
TGTAGCCAATAGCTCGCATTGAATTCATTAATATCTTAGGCGATGGATTGTTTTGTATTTTCTTAGCCATAACATTTCTCCTTTGTTGAAGCTTTTGCTAAAATCAGCTTGATTTTAGCAAAATAAATATGACAACTTCCGTCATATTTAATTATTTTCTTTTGTTCTCCAAAGTGCAGCGGGGTGATGTTTTATATTCGCTACGATTTCTTCGTTATCGAATAATAATTCGGGCGCATAAGTTTTCTCTTTTAATTTACTTAAAAACTCTTTCTCACCGTCAGTTAAAACAAGTAAATCCTTTACGTAAGTTAGAACTTTTTCTTTTGCCTTTTCAATATCAAACTTATCGTCTTTGGATATAACGGGTTTTAATTGAGTTTTATACTTCCTATAATCTAACCTTTCAACGTTTTTATAGTCTAACTCTTGAATATCGTAATCCCCACCGATAGCGTTATAAAATACGAGACATTTTCTTAAAAGTTCAGTATCTGCTATAACGTTATTTTCTATCATAGCGTTAACGTCGTACAAATCTCTTGGCGTAGCGCGCGATAAAAGCGCGTTAATTTTACTTGCATAGAGTTCAGTAGTGTTTAAGGTTAAAACTTCAAAATCTTCTACTATACCCTTTGTTAAAATCCTTTTCTTTTCAAGCGGTAAAACGTGGCACCTATCCAAGAAGTTAATTTCAACCTTTATATTGTCACGATTGCCTGCGTTATTAATGTAATTAAATAAGAACGACGTTAAGGCGAAATGGTCGCGAGAATCTGCAAGAGAATAACCTTCTTGCCACATATAGTCGGTTAAACGTTTTTTGAACTTCTCTTTAAATTCAGGCAACTCGTCCTTGTTAACGTTTACAGTAAAGTCTAAATCTATATCAACTGAAAGGCGTGGAAGCTCTACCGCAGTTAAATTTATAGCCGTACCGCCTTTAAGAGCAAGTTTATCCTTAAAGACAACGTCGCTATTTAAGAATTTTAATATTTCGGAAAGACGTAAAACTTTTTCCAAAGTATCTTTTATAAAGTTAGATTCTTGGGCAAGCCTCGTCAAATATTGTCTTGAAAATTCCATTAATATCCCCCGTTTAGACGAGATTTAAGATTTTTAGGAGCCATAAGTTTCCATTTAGAATTAAACTCTATCTCTTTATACTCGTCTTGTAAAAAATATTTTATCTGATTGGTTAGTTTGCTTTTACATTCTTCAAAGAACGAATCGGTCAGCATAAATTTGTCTTGAAAATGTTCTAACACGTAGCCTGTTTTTTGATAAAGGAATACCGAATCGTAGGCTTTTAACGTTTCAAGTAGTTTTGTTTCGTCCAAAACACGTATTTGGTCAAGTGCATTTAAAACTTCGTCAATGCCACCACCTGCGTCAATATCGTCAAGGCAATCAATAACCGTACGTTCAAGAGACGTCACACGAACCGCGACGGTTACTATATTCATAATTTGAACGTCGTGTTTTAAAGGTTTACGAACATAGTCGATATCGTCAAAAGTAAAATCGTTGAAACGCTTTTTACTACCCACCGTTACGGTATTAAAAACTTGATTAGCCACGCCAAAATATTCAAAGGCAGAATGATAGCACACGAAAGCATCTTCAGCGATTTTTGTAGCAAGCTCAAACTTTGTAGTAAGCGGATATCCCGACACGTCAACGTGAACGTATAACCCGTTGCGAACTTTAACAATTTTTTTAGAACGAACTTGCCCTGCTATCCAATTTTCGTATTGTTTATCATTTATAAAATTGCCTATTACGTCCTTTTTTGTAAACGTATAAGGGATAAATTTTACCATTTATATATCCTCAAAACTAATTTTAACCATTTTAACATAAAACACTACAAAAGTCAAGTGGTTTGTGTAGATTTGGTTAATATTTAGTAATACTGTACCTAATTTACTTGATTTCCGAAGAAAAAACGACGTTTTTAAAGCATTTTAGGTATAAAAAGTGTGCGTTTTAACTGTTTTTACACAAAACACTACGTTGAATAAGTGTTTCGTGTGAGTTTAGTTAAAACAATACATAAACTAAAAGGTTAGAACGTCTTTGTCCTAACCTTTTAGTTGATTATTCAATTACTCGTCGTCTAAGATTTTATCTTCTTCGAGCTTTAACGATTTGAGCCACTCCTCTTTTTGTCTTAGGATTACTTCGTATTTAATACTTCCACGCGGGCAACAAGATAATAGAAAGTTAAAATCTTTTAGTTTGTTGCGAATCTTGTCGTTTGGGTCTTCAACTATAATCTTAGGTCTGCGATATGCATTATATAAAGTTATAAAGCATTTCCAACTGTATGCCATCAAATTTTGTTTAGCAGCACGTTTGCAATACCTACGCCAACATAACCTTATAGACGATTGATGCTTACACATTTGAAACTCTTCCCACTTAAAATCGGGAATTAGATATCCTTCACCTGCTTTCGCCCTTTCGGGGAATAATAAAGAAGAAATCTCTCCTTCACTCATATCATTTAGCGCATAAATTTCAATCCCTAACGCCTTTATCCGTTGAAAAACACTCCATACAGTCGTGCGAGAACAAGTGCATAACGTTGCAATTTGGCTATTATTGTTGCCTTTTTGGTAGTATTCAATGATTAATTTGTATTTTGACATAATTTTCTCCTATTTTATCGCCCTTTTTTACCCATAGCGGTAGATACAGAAAAGTGTTCAATTTGAGGAACCACC
>JAZURK010000074.1:0-3958 GCA_045606165.1 Christensenellaceae bacterium | reverse complement strand
CAAATTATTGTGCCAACTCCTTGGCTCACAGAACGACATGGCTACGATCCGACTTAAGACTGCAAAAGGCCTATCGCTGTTCAAGTTAAAGAATCGCATACAGAGCCATTTAACGGCGATGTTATTATTGTAAATCCAACTTGCAGTTCTGAGGGGTCTAAAACTTATACTTGCGCTAAATGTAATGAACTAGTAACTGAAGTTATAGATAAACTCGACCATAACCTTACTTATCAACAAGACACTTTAGTTTTACCAACTTCAACAGGTAGCGGTTCTATTTTGTATAAATGTCCTAACTGTACAAGTGGGTCAACGAGGGTAACTATTCCTAAACTAGGTTTAGCCGTTTTAAAATCAAATGCAAGTAGTACCGATAATTACACTTACGTTGAAATTTATGTAAACGGCGTATCTAGCGGAAAAGCAAATTACACCTACGTACACGAAACGTATGGTAAACTTTCTTTTATAGCAAATTTAGTTTAATAAAAACGTTAAAAACTTCCGTTAATTTTAACGGAAGTTTTTGCTTGGTATTAAATATTAACGTGATTATAAACTGTATAAAACAAAAAGCAAAATATACGATAAAATCAATAATTTTATAGCCGTATACAGTTATAAACTGTGTACGGCTAATTTGGTTTTATTGATAATCGTTTTATGCGATACTTACTAAACGCTATATAAAAATTATAACGGGGTAAATGCTAACATAAACCGACCTTTTCCGCTTTGCTTGGCGATAGTGGGGATTTACCCCAAAAGCGAAGAATTAGGCTGAAAATTATAAGTAGTCCGCCGAATATTATATAGTAAACGGGGTAGAACGAAAACTTGCTAGAAAGTAATATTATAATCCCCAAAGTCAAGGCTTTTTTGCCGTTGGATTTTATAAATATTCCTTTCATTTTATCAACAAAAGATATTTTGTTTACCTTTTTAGTTAACCTTGTTTTGGGTAGCAAATTATACTCTTTTAAGGATAAATAAACGGCGTTTAAATCGAAAAGTTTAATTCTTAAAGATAAATCGTTAACTAAACTTACAGCGTCTACCGTGTAGTCGATAGATAAAACCACCGTTTTATAGCCCTTTTTAGTTTGTTTATAAAACTCTATAATTTTAGTCGTATCCGTTTTTTCGAAGGTAAAACTACTAAAAACTTGGCATTTTAGTTCGGGTAAAACTATATAGTCATTTTCTTTTTCGGCTTGAATATTCGCCTTTTTATAGTATTTAAGCAGAGTATCCGTTAAACTTTTATCGCTCATAAAACAAAGTTCAGTTTTTAAACTTAAAAGGTTATTTTCTTCCGCTAATTTAATACCTTGTTTATCCTTTTTTATTAAAGAAAATACCGTCCATACAACTCCTAATGCAAGCGAAATTAATATAGA
Organism: Christensenellaceae bacterium; assembly: GCA_045606165.1. Classification (GTDB taxonomy): domain Bacteria; phylum Bacillota; class Clostridia; order Christensenellales; family Borkfalkiaceae; genus HGM11412. Next base: position 2,555 of record JAZURK010000074.1, on the reverse strand, counting down.
TAGCGTTAGCGACGGTATAAAGTTGACACCGCTATACCTAATAATTGCGTAAAAAAGAAAAAACGCCGAAACGAAGATAAATAGGCTATCGAAAGTTATAGATATTTTAAAATTTTTCATAATAAAATTATTGCCGTAAAACTTTATTTTAAAACTTGTAAAAAACGGTAAATTATGTTAAAATAAAATTATGGAAAGAATTGGTATATTCGGCGGTTCGTTTAATCCCGTTCATTGCGAGCATATTAAAGTAGCCACCGAATCAATTAAAGAACTACAACTAGATAAACTTTTTATTATTCCAACTTTCGTTGCTCCACACAAGCAAGGCGAAAAAGTTTTGCCGTCAACAGACAGGCTTAATCTTTTAAACCTTGCCTTTAACGATGATAAAAAGGTTATCGTTAGCGATTACGAAATTCAAAAGCAAGGCGTAAGTTACTCGTACTTAACGATAAGGCATTTTAAGGAACTTTACCCAAGCGCCACCCTTTATTTTTTAATGGGTAGCGACATGCTTGAAAACTTCCCAACGTGGAAAAATCCCGAAGATATCGTAAAAAACTGCAATCTTGTTTTAATAAATAGGCAAGGTAACGCCGTTAAGGACGAACGCTTGATTTCTAACGTAAAAACCCTTTATAATCACGAAGTTATAAAACTTAACGTTTCTGGTAAAGACGTATCTAGTACGGAAATTCGCTTAAGAAAGATGCTTGGTTTATCACTTGACGGATTAGTTACAAAAGAAGTTTTTGAATATATCGAAAACAACGATTTATTTAAACCTAACAAGTATTACGAATATATCAAAACTAATCTTCCCGAAAAGCGCAAAACGCACGTTTTAGGCGTGATTTTAACCGCACTTAAAATTGCTAAAAATTTTGAAATTGACAAAACTAAAGTAGAACTTGCCGCGCTACTTCACGACTGCGCCAAGTATATCGCGATAGAAGAATACGAAAAAGAAAAGTACGGCGTACCTTTAAACTGTCCTAGTCAAGTTGCGCATCAATACGTTGGGGCGTATATCGCTAAAAACGTTTTAGGCATAACTGACGAAGAAGTTTTAAACGCTATACGCTATCACACTTCGGGTAGGGCAAATATGACCTTGCTAGAAAAAATTATATACACAGCGGATATTATCGAGCCGTCGCGTAGGTTTTTAGGCGTAGATGAGTTGAGAAAAGAAGTGGACAACGACTTTGATAAAGGCTTTAAAGTCTGCGTTAGCGAAATTTTAGAATTTTTACAAAATTCTGGCGATGAAATTTACCCGTTATCAATAGACGCTTGTAATTTTTACAAATAGGAGAAAAATATGAATTCATTAGAACTTGCAAACTTAATATGTAAAACTTTATCTTCTCGTAAGGTACACGATATAGTGAAAATTGACGTAAAAGACAAAACGTCTGTAACCGACTACTTTATTATTGCAAGCGGTAGTACTTCAACTCAAATCAAATCGCTTGGCGAATTTTGTGAAGAAGCCGTTGAAAAAAACGGCGGTAAAGTGTTAAGAAAAGAAGGCTATTCGGACGCAAAATGGATAGTAGTTGACTTTGGCGACGTAATACTTCACTTATTCAACGACGAAACGAGGAATTTTTATCATCTTGAAAGACTTTGGGGCGAAGGCGAAAAAATTGATGATTAATCATCAATTTTCTCGCGACTTTTAGTTGTGAATCTATTTACGGATTATTAAACTTATCATTGCCTATAATATTACCTTGAATTGTAATATCGGTTGGCTTGGGCGCTGGTTTTTTTCGGCGGACTTGGGCGTTTTTTATGTAAAATATTTGTTGGGCGGGGGCGCTAGGGCTCTCGCCTTTATTTTTTTTGTTATTATCTTTCAATATAACCTTTATAAAAATTGAAACTAAAAAAACTAATCCGTAAATTAAAAGTAGATATATTAAACCTTTCATAACGGCATTTTAACAAAAATATTTAAAGAGTTTAAAGTAAAAACCGTCGAAAAAACGAATATTTTGTAACGGCGTATTATTTTAAGAAATTATATACATAATCAAAATATCAAATTATAGTGGAGGTTAATTATGGAAGAAGAAGTTAAAAGCGAAGTTATCGAAATTGAAGAATTACCCATTGAAGAAATAGAAGAAAACGAAAATTGCAAGGCTATAAAAGAGTATTTTTTAAAAGAAGAAAATACGTCGTGTATGAAAGAATTAGCCGATTTATTCGGGCAAAGCGAAGGTGAAATGTCTAAAGAATTCGGTGTGTTTAAGGCAAAAAAATTATATAAAAAACTCAACTATTTAATAGTGGACAACACCTTGTTTTACGAAGAATTCGTCAAGCGGTTAAACGAGGCGGTAAAGTATGGTTTTAAAGGTGTAACGGTACTTCCTAACGCGGTAAAAAAAGCCAAGCAGTTTTTACTTGGTAAAGGCGTTGAGGTTAGAACGGTTATTGATTATCCGCTAGGCGAAGAATTATCTAAAAGTAGACTGCAAAGCGTAAAAACCGCAGTAAAAAACGGCGCGGATAGTTTGATTGTAACTTTGCCTATTTCG
>JAZURK010000073.1:0-2750 GCA_045606165.1 Christensenellaceae bacterium | reverse complement strand
ACGACATGGCTACGATCCGACTTACCTATTCAATCAAAAAATTAAGGATTGTCAAAATGGTTACGGCATTCACGTTGACTTAGATGCAAACTTTAGAAGCGCAATTTCTATAATTGATGCAACTAACAGGGTTTTTTCAGGAAGCATGAGAGAAAATCCAAGTGGTATCGAGTATAGCCGTGCGCCTATGCAAGGTGGCTCGCTTTATGGGGAGCATTTAGGAAAAGCTAGCTTATATATCGCTGAGAAAAATCAAAAAGAAAAAAGCGAGTTTGACGGCGTTTACAGCGTTAAAAAGCACGCTAAAAAATTAAATCAAGCTACGGTAGGCGCAAAAGAAAAGCTCGTTTGTGATTTAATTGAAGACGAACTTTTTGGGTTAAACGGCTCGCCGAAAACCTTTTACGACGTTAAAGATAAAAAGGTAAGAGAAGTAACTTTTAGCGATATTTGCGTATTAACACGCAATAACACGGGGCTTAGCGAAAGAATTGTTTCCGAGCTTTTAATGCGCTCAATCCCTGTAATTTGTGACAATAAACGCTCTATAGGCGAATATCCTGAAATTAAACTTATGGTGAATTTGCTTGAGTATATCGTCAATCCGACTAAAGATATTCCACTTGCGACCGTATTAAAAAGCGAGATAGGTGGGTTAACAGACGATGAACTTTCTACTATCCGTCTAAATTTCGTCGCGCCAAATTTTTATCTTGCTTGCGAAGGGTACGCTAAGAAATTTAACGATGCTATCGCAGTTAAGCTTAACGACTTTTTCGACTATTTTAAAAAGATAAGAATTCTTTCTCAGTTCGAAAAAGCCTCTCGCGTATTAAAGGAAATTACAACCGAGCGAAATCTTGAGATAAGCCTTCTAACAAAAAAATTAGGGAACCTGAAGCTTACAAGAATAAACCGTTTTATCTTAGCCGGCGAGAATATGCTTATAGCCGAAATGCTGGCAAAGATTAATAACATTATCGAGAATTTAACCGTTAATTTTACTGAAGCTGAAAACGCAGTTAAAATTATGAGTTATCACGGCTCTAAGGGACTTGAATTTCCTATCGTTATTTTGGCTGACGTCTCTCAAGGCTTTAATAAACTTGACCTAAGAAAAGAAGTCATGCTCGATCGCGAGTTTGGGTTTGTGGTAAAATATTACGATACAGAAAATAAAATAAGTCAGCCGACTTCATTAAGACGACTTATCACGCTTAGAAAAGACCTTGCAAGTGCGACTGAGGAGCTTAGACTTTTCTACGTTGCTATGACAAGGGCAAGATATAGACTTCATATCGTTTCAGGAATAGAGCCGAGCTTAATGCACAATTTCGAAGGTTACGCGCTTGCAAACAAAATGATAGATTTTCTTGCAAAAGACGACGTCGAGATTTGCGATGCGCCAAAAATTTTTGAAAAAGAAGCAAATCTTAGAAGGGAAGTAATTTTCGGCGAGCCAGATCAAAAAACAGTTGAAAAAATTAGCGAGTTTATTAATTTTGAATATCCGTACGGTGACGATACGACTCTATATTTAAAGCGCTCGGTTACCCAAGTTAACGAAAACAACGTCGAAAGCTTCGACGGCTTAGAGTTTTCTCAAAGAGAGGAAACTTTTATGGTCGAATTTAAAGAAGATGATGAAAATCTTCAGGAAAAAGGAACGGCTTATCACCGATACTTAGAGACGTGCGATTTTGGAAAACAGCCGAATAACGAGCTTATACGCCTACATAACGAAGGGCTTTTATCTAGCGAGCAAGTTAAAATGCTCGATATAAGCCTTTTAGAAAAAATCGTAAAGATGGATATTTTTACCCGTCTAAAAGATGCTAAGCTTTACCGTGAAAGACCGTTTATCTTAAACGCGCCGGCAAGCTTAGTTGGCTTTAACGGAACGGATAACGTGCTGCTTCAAGGTATTATCGACCTTATTGCAATTGACGGTGATAGTGCGTACGTAATCGACTATAAATATTCGTCAAAAAAGGAAAATGCGCTTATAGAAACTTACAAAAAGCAACTTGATTTATACGCGTACGCAGCTGAAAAAATTCTTAAAAAGAAAATCGCAGGAAAGTTTATCGTCAATATCAAGCTTGGAATTATCGTTAGCGTTGATTAAAATTTGAAAAATTGTCAAAAATTAGAGTATGACAGTTTATGATAATCAAAATCTTTTGGTAAACAGAGTAAAAGCGTTTCCACTCAAAGATAAAAAAAGTGGAAAAAATCTTCTTGTTGAACGAATTTTTATGAGAAAACTTAAAAATTCGCTAGTTGGTGAATACTCGATAAATTTCAATTTCGTGCTTAAGGAAATTGAAAAGCTTGAAAGTGCGTCAAACGGCTTTGACGAAAAAGGGCTCTTAATGGAGCTTAAATGGAAGATAAGAAGCTTATCAACAAGAGAGCTAGGAGCTTTAGAACTTAAGATTTTGTCTGAAGTATTTATGACGATAATTAAACTAAACACCCAAAAAACCGCGCTATAGCGCGGTTTTTTGATGATAAATTGCAAGCAACGCTTGCATAAATTGACAGCTTTGCCGTCATAAATTGAACGCGATTATGTCGCGAACGCTACCGCTATGCAAAAACTTGTTTTTGCAATTTATGAAAGTTTAACTTTCAATTTATGCGCTTAAGCGCAATTTATGAAAACCACAAGGTTTTCAATTCATTTTAATTTGTTTTACAAAATTTTATTTGCCTACATATAATATATGGGTAACTAAAGAGAAATG
>JAZURK010000072.1:0-4665 GCA_045606165.1 Christensenellaceae bacterium | reverse complement strand
ATCCGTCTTGTGTTTAAAGATGAGTTGCCAAAGTCTATAAGTGGTAAAATCCAAAGAAACAAACTCTAAACGGCGTTATGCTTCGTTTCTGTAAAATTTATCGACCTTGGTGACCACAAAGGTCTACCAAGTCCGCTAAATTTTACGAGCCTTGCCTAACTTGTTTATAGTTCGTTTCTTACAGAAATAAATTATCATATATAGAAAAATCAATTTATAAAAATTATGAATTTTAAAAGAATTACAATCTTATCGGGGCACTACGGTAGCGGTAAAACCAATATCGCCGTAAACCTTGCATTAGATTTAAAAAAGTTATATAATAAAATTGCTATTGCCGATATCGACATAGTTAACCCATACTTTAGAACCAAAGATAGCGAAGAACAACTCAAAAACGCAGGTATTCGCTTAATTTGTTCCGAGTATGCTAACTCTAACGTAGATATCCCTGCGTTACCGCAAGATATGTATAGCGTTACCGACGATAAATCGGTGCACGCTATCCTAGACGTAGGCGGTGACGAAAGGGGGGCTTTAGCGCTGGGTAGGTTAGTTCCTAAAATTTTAGAAGAAAACGATTACGATATGTTTTACGTCGTCAATAAGTTTAGACCGCTTACTCGTGATATTCCGTCGGCAATCGAAGTTCTAAACGAAATTGAAACGGCTTGCAAACTTAAGTTTACGGGAATTATAAATAACTCTAACCTTGGTAGAGAAACTACCCCCTACGACGTTATCTCATCGGTAGAATTTTCAAAACAATTAGCAAATACTTTAGGTTTGCCTTTAATTTTCACTTCGGTAAGCGAAAAATTGTACGGCGAACTTAAAGATAAAATACAACCCTTGTATCCACTCACGATGCAAAAAAAATTATAAAGGAGTATAGTTATGGCTGTATTAACTTTTAAAACTGATAAATGTAAAGGCTGTGGCTTGTGCGTAGGCGTATGTCCTAAAAAAGTACTCGCCCTTGCAACTGACAAAATTAACGCTAAAGGTCATCACCCCGTTGAAGCGGTAAATCCCGAAGCGTGTATTGGTTGTGCGTTCTGCGCAACTATGTGTCCTGATTGCATAATTAAGGTAGAAAAATAGGAGTAAAAATTATGGCAGATAAAGTTTTAATGAAAGGCAATGAAGCAATCGCTGAAGCGGCTATCATTGCAGGTTGTAGACATTATTTCGGCTATCCTATTACGCCACAAACGGAAATTGCGGCGTATATGGCTAAAAAAATGCCAAAAATAGGCGGAACTTTCTTACAAGCGGAAAGTGAAGTTGCCGCCATCAATATGGTATACGGCGTAGCATCAACCGGTTATAGAGTAATGACTTCGTCTTCAAGCCCTGGTATTTCGTTAAAGGGCGAAGGCTTATCGTATTTAGCGGGCGCGGATTTACCAGCGCTTGTTGTAAACGTACAAAGGGGTGGTCCTGGTCTTGGTGGTATTCAACCGTCGCAATCGGACTATTTCCAAGCAACTAAAGGCGGTGCGCACGGTGACTTCCGTATGTTAGTATTAGCGCCTGCATCAGTTCAAGAAATGGCGGAACTTACCGTTAAAGGTTTCGACCTTGCCGATAAATACCGTATGACTACTATGATTTTAGCCGACGGTACTATGGGACAAATGATGGAACCCGTTTCTTTAGACTTTGAAGTTGCGCCACCGGTTGAAAAACCTTGGGCGGCTACGGGTACTAATATGCAACGCAAACACAACGTAATCAACTCGCTTTACTTAAAGCCAGACCAACTTGAAAAAACTAACTTTGAAAGATTTGAACGTTATGAAATTATCAAAGAAAACGAAGTTATGTACGAAGAATATTTAATTGAAGACGCTGAAATTTGCGTAGTTGCTTTTGGTATTGCATCAAGGGTTGCTAAAAACGCTATTAACGAAGCGAGAAGTCAAGGTATTAAAGTAGGTTTAATTAGACCTATCACACTTTGGCCTTTCCCTGAAAAAATTATTAATAAAGTAGCAGATAAAGTTAAATCGTTCATCTCGGTAGAACTTTCTATGGGACAAATGATTGAAGATATCCGTTTAGCAGTAAACGGCAAAGCGCCTGTTACTTTATGTAACCGTTCGGGCGGTATGATTCCTTCGCCAGAACAAGTTTTAGAGGCTATTAAAAACGCTAACGGAGGTAAAAACTAATGGTAGTATTCGATAAACCAAAATCACTTGTTGATATTCCGTTACACTATTGCCCAGGCTGTACGCACGGTATAGTTCACCGTTTAGTTGCCGAAGTTATTGACGAACTCGGTATTGAAGGCAAAACTATCGGTATTGCGCCCGTTGGTTGCGCGGTTATGGCGTATGATTATTTCGCTTGCGATATGATAGAGGCGGCGCACGGTAGAGCGCCCGCAGTTGCTACGGGTGTAAAGCGCGCGTTACCTGATAACGTAGTTTTCACTTACCAAGGCGACGGCGATTTAGCGTCAATCGGTATGGCTGAAACTGTGCACTCGGCTGCAAGAAACGAAAATATCACTATTATCTTTATCAACAATGCAATTTACGGTATGACGGGCGGTCAAATGGCGCCAACTTCTTTACCTGGTCAAGTAACGCAAACTTCACCTTACGGTAGAGATACAAACGCTTGCGGTTTCCCTATCAAAGTTTGCGAAATGCTTTCGCAACTTGACGGCCCTGAATATCTTGAAAGGGTAGCGGTTAATAACGTTAAAAACGTTAAAAACGCTAAAAAGGCGATTAAAAAAGCCTTTGAAAACCAAATAAACAAAAAAGGTTTCTCTCTTGTAGAAGTTATTTCAAGTTGCCCTACAAACTGGGGTTTAACACCTGAAAAAGCATTACAATGGATTGACGAAAAAATGATTCCTTACTATCCTTTAGGCGTATACAAGGATAGGTCGGCGAAATAAGGGGGAATAAAAAATGAGTAAATATTTATTTGCTGGTTTCGGCGGACAAGGTATATTATTCTCGGGTAAAGTTTTAGCATACAAAGGTCTTACCGACGGTAAAAACGTAAGTTGGCTCCCGTCTTACGGCCCTGAAATGCGTGGTGGTACTGCTAGTTGTAGCGTTATCGTAAGCGATAACCCTATCGGTTCGCCAATCGTATCTAACCCTGAAATTTTAATCGCTATGAACCTTCCTTCTCTTGATGCGTATGAAGATAGGGTAACAAGTGGCGGTATGATTTTCGTTGACTCGTCACTCGTTGATAGAAAGGTTAAAAGAACTGACGTAAAAGCGTTCTATATCCCTGCAACTAAACTTGCGTCGGATAATGGTATTCCAACTCTTGCCAATATGATTATTATGGGCAAGGTATTAGCGGAAACTAACGACTTTAACGATGAAGAAGGCGTAAGAAACGCTTTAACTAAAGTAATTTCAGCAAAGCGTGCCGATATGTTAGAAGTTAACCTTAACGCAATGAAGTTAGGTAGAGATTACGAATAAGTCTAATATAAAGGAGTATTATTATGGAAATTAAAATCACTAAAACTACAAACCCTGCGGTTAAACCCGATAGTAGTATTTTAGGTTTTGGTAAATACTTTACCGACCATATGTTTATAATGGATTACTCGGCTGATAAAGGCTGGCACGATGCTAGAATTGTTCCGTTTGGCAGAATTGATATCCACCCAGCGTCAACCGTACTTCACTACGGCTCGGAAATCTTTGAAGGCTTAAAGGCTTATAGAACTAAAGATGGTAGCGTACAACTTTTCCGTCCGCTTGAAAACATTAGAAGAATGAACCGTTCGGCAGAACGTATGTGTTTACCTGAAATTCCTGAAGATATGGCGCTTGAGGCGTTAACAACCTTTATAAAACTTGAACAAGATTGGGTTCCAAGTGCGCCAGGTACTTCGCTTTATATCCGTCCGTTTATGTTTGGTAACGACGAAACTTTAGGTGTTCACGCTGTTAAAAACGCTAAATTCGTTATTATAACTTCGCCTGTTGGCAGTTATTATAAAGAAGGTATCAATCCTGTTAAAATTATGATTGAAAGTGAAGACGTAAGAGCCGTTCGTGGTGGTACGGGCGAGGCTAAATGCGGTGGTAACTACGCTGCAAGTAACCGTGCGGGCGAAAGGGCAGAAAAGAAAGGCTATTCACAAGTTTTATGGCTTGACGGCGTTGAAAGAAAATACATCGAAGAAGTAGGCGCAATGAACGTTATGTTCAAAATCGCTGGCGAAATCGTTACTCCTAAACTTGCAGGCTCTATTCTTCCTGGTATTACAAGAAAATCTATCCTTGAACTTTTAAGAAAAGAAGGCTACAAGGTATCTGAAAGACTTATTTCCGTTGACGAACTTGCAGAAGCCCTTAAAAACGGCACTTTAGAAGAGGCTTGGGGTTGCGGTACGGCAGCAGTAGTATCGCCAATCGGCGAACTTTGCTATCAAGACGTAAAATACGTTATTAACGATGGTAAAATCGGCGAAGTTACCCAACACTTATACGATACTTTAACAGGTATCCAATGGGGTAATGTTGACGACACTTTCGGCTGGGTATATAAGATTTAAGTAAATACAAAAACTACATAAAAATTCCAAGGTTTTGCCTTGGAATTTTTTAATTAGGTTTAATTTTTGCCTATAATATAGTTTAACGAAACATCGTATATGATTGGCATACAAAG
>JAZURK010000071.1:0-4356 GCA_045606165.1 Christensenellaceae bacterium | reverse complement strand
GAACGACATGGCTACGATCCGACTTATAATTTAATATTGCAACAGTCCCCAACCGATTTTAACGTAGTATTAAAAACCTTGCAAACTTATATCGACGGCGACAGTTATTTGCTTGATTGGGACGCGGTTGATTATTTAGAAAGTTTGCCCTACTATTTAGAGCGTGATAACTATATTTGCGTACACGCGGGCGTTCCGCTTAACGAACAAAGCGAGCCTATAAAATTAAATTTAGCAACAAACGAGCAATTAGTTTACGATAGAAGGTTTAAAAATCCAAACTTAACTTTAAACACTAATAAATGCATATTTTTCGGGCACACGCCAACTAGTTATTTAACTAATAAACCTGAAATTATCACGTATTTGAAAGACGGTAAAAATTCGTTTAATATTACAAGTTATAGTAGGGTACATTTAGATTTAGGGGTGTGGATTGACGGGCGTTTAGGTTGTTTTTGTATTGATAATTGTCAATCGTATTACGTTCAAAAAAACTAAAAGGAGTATAACTATGAAATATTTTGTATCTGCTGATATTCACGGCTTTTATGACGAGTGGATTAACGCGCTTAATGAAAAACAATTTGATATAAACAATCCCGACCATAAAATTATCGTTTGTGGAGATTTATTCGATAGGGGAAAACAAGCAAAGCAACTTCAATCGTTTATTCTAGAATTACTTGCAAAAGATAAAGTTATTTTAATAAAAGGTAATCACGAAGACTTGGCGCTTGAACTTGTAGAAAACTACGCTGACTATATGTTTGATATAAAAAACACCCACCATTACTATAATGGAACTTTTCAAACTATGTGCGATTTAACGGGTATGGGGTTTTATGAGGCTACTACTTGCTTACTTGAATTTAAACGCCTTTCAAGAAATACCGAGTATTTTAAACGCATTATTCCTTTTATGAAGGATTATTATGAAACGGAAAACTACGTTTTCGTACACTCTTGGGTGCCTGTTAAAAACGATACTTGTGAATTTGACGATAATTGGCGTAACGCCGATGAAAAAGGTTGGAGGGGTGCAAGGTGGGCTAAACCTGTTTTAATGTATAGGTTAGGTCTTACCGTGCCTAATAAAACGTTAGTGTTTGGACATTGGCATTGCTCGGATTTTTGGGCGCATTTAGACTATAAAAAATACGGTTCGGAAAAGAACGCGTGTTACGAGCCGTTTATTACCGAAAATATTATTGCGCTTGACGCTTGCACGGTAGTTTCTAAAAAAGTAAACGTCGTTGTTATTGAAGATTAAAGAAGTATTATGAAAACTTGCGATTTACATATTCATTCTAATTATTCCGACGGCACTTGCGCCGTTGAAGAAATTGTTAAACAAGCAAAACTTGCGGGGCTAACCGCTATTGCTTTAACCGACCATAATAACGTTGACGGACTTAACGAATTTTTATTAGAGTGCGAAAAACACGATATTGAAGGCGTTTGTGGCGTTGAAATTTCGTGCGATTATTTAAATAAAGAACTTCATATAGTTGCGCTTTGTTTTGATAAAGAACATTTTAAAACTTTAAAAGATTTGTTTGAAATTCCAAAGCGTTATAAAGAAGAAAGCAACGTATATATGGCAAATAAACTTAAAGAACAAGGCTACGATATCGATTACGAACAAATAAAAAAGAAAACCAATGTTTTTGTAAACAGAGTGCATTTTGCAAACGCCCTAATGGAAAAGAGATATATTTCATCCGTTGAAGAAGGTTTTGATACGATATTGTCAAAAGAAAGTGGCACTTATAAACAACCTAAACGTTTAGACGTTTTTGAAATAATAAAGTTTATATCTTCAATCAACGCCGTTTCCGTGCTTGCACACCCGCTTTTAGACTTATCAAAACAAGAATTAAACGAGTTTTTAACTAAAGCGGTTAAGTGCGGTTTAAAGGGAATGGAAACTAATTATTCCACCTTTACCGAAGCCGAGCAAATTTATCTTAAAAACCTTGCGGACGGTTTAGGGTTGTTAAAAAGTGGTGGTAGTGATTTTCACGGCAGTAATAAACCGCAAATTAAAATTGGCGTGGGTAAGGGGAATTTAGTCGTTCCGTACGAATATTTAATAAAGTTAAGGGGTAATGTATGAATTATTTTATTTCTGATTTGCACTTGGGGCACGCTAATATAATAAAACTCTGTGGTAGACCTTTTGCTACGGTTGAAGAAATGGACGAAGCGTTTATTTCCGCTTGGAATAAAAAGGTAAAAAACGCAGATACGGTATATATCGTTGGTGACTTGGTTTGGGAAAAGTCTAACGCTCTTGATTATATTAATAAGCTTAACGGTAAAAAAGTTTTAATAGCGGGCAATCATGATAAAAAGTGGCTTAAAAAGTTCGATTATTTTTCATATTTTGAAAATATAGTTAACTACCTTGAAATAAAAAGTAATAATATTGATATAACTTTATGTCACTATCCAATGCTTGAATGGAAAAATAGCCGAAAAATGGGTTCTAAAAAACTTGGTTATCATATCTACGGGCATTTGCATAATAGATATACCGAAGAATTTAAAACTCTTTTTATGATGCCACACGCCTTAAATGCTGGCGCCGACGTAAACGGATTTGTTCCCGTAACTTTAGAAGAACTTATAAAAAACAACGAAACTTATAAACTCTCAAAACTTACAAGTTTAGTGGATAAAGCCGAGTTTTTAGCCTTAAAATACCATTTGTACCAAACGGATAAGGTGGGTAAAGCGTATATTTATCATCCGCGTGCAGTAGCGTCTATGCTAGATGATGAATATGGTAAAATAACCGCTTTACTTCACGATACTGTTGAAGACAGCGATATTGATATTAACCTTTTAAAATCGGTCTTTCCTAGCCCCGTAGTAGATGCGGTGCTCACTATGACGCATAAAGAGGATGAAGATTACTTCGATTACGTTGAAAGGGTTTCTAAAAATCCGTTAGCAAGACGTGTTAAACTTTGTGACTTAACGCACAATATGGATTTATCTCGACTTAATGAAATTACCGAATACGACCTTATTAGGCAAGAAAAATATAAAAAAGCAAAGGCTATGTTGCTTGAAGGAGAAAATATGAATAATAATATAAATGCAATGGATAAAGTTTTAAAAAATCTTTCCTCATACGAAAATATTGAAGTGGACGTTCAATCCGTTGAAAAAGATTTCGATATAATAAAATCGATTTTAGACGAATATAACCTAAAACTTGAAAAACAAAAATATGAAATCGAACCGACTTATATAAAGTATTATTTTTATTCGGAAAAAGAAACAGTGCTTAAAAAAGCGTTAAAACTTACAAACGACGTTAAACTTCGCTTATTAGCAAGAAGTATTATGTCGTATATTGACAACGAGTGTAGTTGCGTGTGCTTTGAGATTTATAACCGAAATAGGCAAGTGGTAGGATTAAAGGAATTATTGTTAGAGCCTATCGAAAATCAATCTAAAGATGGTTTGTACGCTGTAATAGGTAAAGCAAATAATAAGGCTATAAATATAGATATAACAAAAATGCCACATCTTTTTATTGCAGGGGCAACGGGTTCTGGTAAAACTGTTTTAATTAACGATATTATCGTTTCGCTTGTAGTAAGATATACGCCAAGCGATTTAAAATTATTGCTTATCGACCCTAAATACGTTGATTTTTCTATGTATTCCGGTTTACCACATTTATTAGGCGATAAGGTTGTTGAAGATTATAACGACGTTATTTTGTCTATTGATAATCTCATTGCCGAAATGGAAAATCGCTATACTGCTTTTTCTAATCAAGGCGCTAAAAATATTGACGAATATAACAAAAATTCCGAAATAAAACTTCCTAAAATCGTAGTGGTTGTTAACGAGTTTAACGATTTGCTTTTAGTGGGCGGAAAAGCGTTTGAAGAAAAAATCGTAGCGTTATTACAAAAATGTCGCGCTACGGGAATTTATCTTATCGTTTCAAATCAAATGGCTAGAGATATTCCAAGCACGGTTATGGTTTGTTTGCCTAGTAGATTTGCTTTAAAAGTTAGTAGTGAAGTTGATTCGCTAATTACTCTTGGTGAAAAAGGCGCTGAAAACCTTTTTGGCTATGGCGATATGCTTTATAGAACGGTTAGTATAAATAAAACTCAACGCGCTGTCGTTCCTTTCGTTAGTGATAATGATATCGTAAATCTTGTAAAAGAACTTAAGTAATCTATTTTTAAAATAAATCGGTAAGGATTTTACCGCTAGCACAAAAAAAGAGTGCCTTAAAAGGCACTCTTTTTCATGGCGGAAGCGGTGGGATACAGCCACACCCTATAAATAGGGACACCCTGGCTGACCTTTGCCCGTCAACGT
>JAZURK010000070.1:0-2146 GCA_045606165.1 Christensenellaceae bacterium | reverse complement strand
ATTTTCATTTTGCCCATACCGGGAAGCATAGCAAGTAAGCTTTGCGCGCCACCCATATTTTTGAGCATATCAATCTGATCGAGATAATCTTCTAAATCGAACGAATTATCGCGCATTTTCTTTTCAAGCTTCTTGGCTTGATCTTCCGTAACCGCGTTTTGAGCCTTTTCGATAAGGGATAAAACGTCCCCCATGCCCAAAATTCTCGATGCCATACGGTCAGGATAGAAAAGTTCTAAATCGGTAAGCTTTTCGCCGACTGACGAGAATTTTATTGGTTTACCTGTAACAGCTTTAATAGATAAGCACGCACCACCACGGGTATCGCCGTCAAGCTTAGTTAAAACTACGCCGGTTACGTCAAGTCTACGGTTAAACTCTTCTGCAACGCCTACTGCAACTTGACCTGTCATAGAGTCGACAGTAAGAAGTATTTCGTTTGGACTTACGGCAGACTTAACTTCTTCAAGCTCTTGCATCAAGTCTTCGTCAATCTGAAGTCGACCTGCAGTATCAATGATAACCGTGTCATAGCCGAACTTCGTTGCGTGCTCGATTGCGCTTTTAGCAATCTTAACGGCGCTAATTTGTCCCATTTCAAACACTTCTACGCCAGCTTGCGAGCCAACCACTTGTAGCTGCTTTATAGCAGCAGGTCGGTAGATGTCACACGCACAAAGAAGCGGTTTCTTGTTTTGTTTTTTAAGATATAGCGCAAGTTTACCGCATAAGGTCGTTTTACCTGCACCTTGTAAACCGCACATCATTATAACTGTCGGCGGTTTAGACGCAACTTCAAGTTTAGAGTTCGTGCTACCCATAAGCTCGACAAGCTCGTCACGAACGATTGATACGACTTGTTGGGCTGGACTTAAACTCTTTAATATTTCTTGACCAACAGCTTTTTCACTTACGCGAGCGATAAAATCTTTTGCAACCTGTAAATTTACGTCAGCTTCAAGTAGCGCAATACGGATTTCACGCATTGCTTGCTTAATCTCAAGCTCTGTAAGCTTACCTTTTTTCGTAAGTTTAGAAAAAACGTGATTAAGTTTTTCGCCAAGTGATGAAAATAATGCCATTAATCTTCAATAATCTCCGTAATTCTTGATAAAGCGTCGTCGCCTAAGGATTTGCCAAGCTCTAATAAGTTAGACTTTATTTCATAAAAAGATAACTTTTCTTCGTACTCTAAAAGCTCGCTTTTTGCAGATTTTAACGCATCAAGCACGCTTTGACGGCTTATGCCCTTTATTTCAGCAACTTCAGAAAGCGACAGATCGCACATATAATAAAGCTCGAAAATCTCGCGTTTTTTGTCTGTTAAAAGCTTTCCGTAGACTTCAAACAGTCCGCAAAGCAAAACTTTTTCATCCATACTATTTTCCAATTTTTATAAAAAATTAACTTTTTACAAAAAATAAGGTGTAAGGCTTTTTTACCTTACACCAAGATTATATATAGATTTTTCGTTATTGTCAAGCGTTTTTCAACAAATTTTTAAACATAAATAAGTTTATGGCAGTTAGGACACTCAATAATTTTTTCCTTTTTAAGTTTTTCCTTTTCCGCGATAACAAGCTCGGTATTACAAGACGTGCAATAACCGTTTTCGACTTTACACACAATCTTGAACTTGCCGTCCTTTCTTTTATCCTTATAAATCTTCATAAGCTCTTCAGGAATATCCTTTTCAAGACCTTTCAATTCATCTGTGATACTCTTTCTTTCAGCTTCCTTTTCAGCAAGAAGTTTTTCGTATTTTTCCTTATTTTCTTTTCTTTGTTCCATATAAACCTTAGTCTTTTTAACAAAGGTAGAATACTGAGTTAAAACTTCTTTAATTTCAGCTTCAAGTTTTTGAATTTGCGCTTCTAAACTTTGTAACTTCTTTTGAAGCTCGCTTGCGCGCTTAGTTAAAAACGAAATTTCTTTTTCTTCAGCATCTTCACCAAGCGTTTCACTCAAGTCGTTCATTTCGTCGATAAGCTTTGCTAGCTCGCTTTGTTTTTCGTTAAAGTTGGAAATAAGCGCAGCGGATCTATCTTCGTATAAAGCTCTGCTATCGTCAACCGTCTTTAAAAATTTAGTTGCTTGAGCGTATTTTTTAAATTCTTCACTACCCTTAAGCCCATCTTCAATAGCC
>JAZURK010000069.1:0-3949 GCA_045606165.1 Christensenellaceae bacterium | reverse complement strand
ATAATAGTAACTTCCTTTGATAAGTTTATATTTATATTATAAAACAATCGCATAAATTTGACAATTATTTGAAAGCATTTTTATCATATTTTTGATATAACTATTTTTAATGCTTGTAATAATTATTACAAATACGTTTTTTCGTTTGTAATTTTTTATAAGTAGTGTTAAAATATAATTATCTGTGTTATTAGGAGTTTAAAATGCCTTTTTTAATTGCTATATTATCACTATTAGTTTTATATTTCGTTTTCGGTTTCGTCGTGTTTTTTAAGGCTTTTCATCGCAAAAAAGACCTTGATTGGCTAAACGCTAAAGCCCTTGAAAATACGCCTTGGAAAGATTTTGCTAAAGATATTCCGCTTTATTATAAGTGGCTTGAAGACAACGGCGCTAAAGACGTTTCTTTAACGACCTTCGACGGCTTAAAACTCAAAGGCAAATTCGTTAAGTGTGAAAACGCAAGAGGCACGATTATTTTAATGCACGGATTTAAAGGCAACTTTGCAAGCGATTACGGTATAGTTTTCGACGATTATAAATCTTTCGGGTTAAATATTTTGGCGTTTAGGCAAAGGTCGCACGGAGAATCGGAAGGAAAATATATTACCTTTGGCGCTAAAGAGCATAAAGACTTACTTGAAATTATAAAATACCACAACGAAACTTACGGTGAAATTCCACTTTTTATAAGCGGTCTTTCAATGGGCGCAAGCACGGTATTATACGCGTCTAATAAAGATTTACCTAAAAACGTTAAGGCGCTTTCTGCCGATTGCGGTTTTACCTCGCCTTACGAAATAGTTTTAAAAGTTGTTAACGAAACGCTTAAGTTTAACGCCAAGTTCGTAATGCCAGCAGTTAACTTTTGGTGCAAACTTATAGCAGATTTCGATATTAAAGAATTTAACAGCACGGAAATTTTAAAAACGGCTAAACGCCCTATACTTTTTATTCACGGCACTGAAGACGAACTCGTACCCGTTGAAATGACTAAACGCAATTACGAGGCGTGCACAAGCGAAAAACAATTAGTTCTTGTTGAAGGCGCGGGACACGGCTTGAGTTATATAGTAGAACCTGAAAGGGTAAAAGACGCTTTTACTAATTTTTACGAAAAACATTTAAACGACTAATATGAAAAGACTATTAATAATTTTACTATCAAGCATTTTAATATTTAGCGGTATTTTAGGTTGTCAAAACACAACTGAAATTATTTCAGTTTACACGCCAGACGGCGCGCCCGCTATCGCGCTTACCCCCGCTATGAACAAGGATTTTGACGGCGTTGAATTTAACGTAATAGACGGGCAAACCATAGGCGCTTTCGTAACGGGCGAAAACTTAAATGCGGATATTTGCGTACTTCCTATTAATATGGCGTCTAACCTACTTGGTAACGGCGAAAACTATAAACTTTTAGGAACTATTACGCACGGAAACTTTTACCTTTTATCTAAAAACGATATTTCTATCACTAAAGATAATTTATCATCGTTAATAGGCTTAACTATCGGCGTTATTCAACTTAAAAATATCCCCGGTCTTACCTTGAAAAGCATACTCATTGAAAACGAAATTAGTTACGGCGAAATTCCAAGCCCCGATAGCGCTAAAGATAGTCAAGTTAACTTGATAGGTATTTCCGCAACCGAAATAGGCTCTAGCGAATATGACGCGTTTTTAGTTCCTTCACCGCAAGCCGATTTGAAGGCTAAAGCGTTAAACCTTAACTTTATTGCAAGTTTACAAGCCCTTTACGGCGAAAACGGGTTTCCGCAAGCGGTAGTAGTTGCTAAAAATTCGTTAATTAAAGAAAATCCTAGGTTTATAAATGAATTTACAAACTCGCTTAAGGACAGTAACGGATTTATTTGCGAAAGCAATATTGAAAGCATTTGTAATCTTATATCTTATAGTTTGCAAGACGGGTTAACCCCTACTTTTACCACTAAAAACTTAACGCTACAAATGATAAAAAACTCATCAATTAAGTTTATAGAATCTAAAGACTGCAAGCAAGAAATTATAAACTTTATTACCCGTATTCAAAAGGTTGACGACAACGCCGTTAAAACCTTTAGCGATAAATTTTTTAACTGAATCAAATTATGAATAAAAGCGCAAAATCACAAATTTTATATTCAGTTTTAGGCGTGGCGTTGGTATTTATATTGTGGCTAACTTTTTATTTGATAGTTAGAAACGAATACCTTATCCCCACCCCTTTTGCCGTGCTAGAAAAAGCAGGGCTTTTGCTTTTTACTCTTGAGTTTTATTCCGCGCTTTTATCAACGCTTGTAAGGGTTTTATTGGCAACGGCTATATCTTTAATAGTAGCGATAGTTTTAGCCGTTTTATGCGTGTTTTTTAAGGGATTAAATAGCGTTTTAACACCTGTTACCGCGTGTTTGCGCGCATTGCCTACGCTTGCCGTTTTACTTTTAATTTTAATTTTTACAAAACGCAGTTTAGCGCCCGTAGTAGTTGCGGTAATTTCGCTTATACCGTTAGCGTTTAATAAAATTTTTGAGGGTTTAAATAACCTAGATAAATCGGTTAACCCTATATTTAAAGTATTTGAAGTTCCAAAGAAAAAACAAGTATGCGTTTACTTAAAAGGCGCTATACCAAGCGTTGTTAAAGAGTTTTTTAGCCTTACTTCGTTTGGTTTGAAACTTATTGTTTCGGGCGAAATTTTGGCTAACGTTTACAGGTCAATCGGCGGGAATATTTCGCAAGCGTCGATTTATAGCGACGTTGTTTTACTTACTGCGCTTACCCTTTGGGTTTGCGTTTTGGGTATAGTTTTAGAAGTCGCTAGGAATTTCGTTTCGGCTAAAATGGAGGGTAAATATTTATGAAGATAGAAAATTTAACCTTTGGATATAGCCAAAACTTAATATTCGACGGATTTAATATTGAATTTAATAAAGGCGAGATTACCGCTATTTTAGGTAGGTCGGGGGTTGGCAAAACTACCCTACTTAACGTAATTTCGGGTATAATTCCGTCAAAACACCAAGTAAAAAAACCTACCGCTATTGCTTTTCAGGACGATAAACTTATACCGCACCTAACGGTTAAGCAAAACTTATTGCTCGTTGGAATTAATAACAGCGTAATTGAAAAATCGTGTAAGGATTTTAACCTTAATGAAAACGCCTACCCTAACACTTTATCGGGCGGGGAAAAACAAAGAGTTAACGTGTTGCGCGCGTTTTTATCAAACAAGGAATTAGTGCTTTTAGACGAGCCGTTTTCTTCACTTGATATAAACTTAAAACTCAAACTTATTAAAATGACGGCAGAATTGCAAGCGGAAAACAATTCTACGGTAATATTCGTAACCCACGATATTGAAGAGGCGCTTATGCTATCTAATAGAGTTATTGTTTTGGGCGATAATAAAATCAACCTTGATATCTCCATTAACGGCGAGCCTACTCAAAGAAATTACGGCGAAAACGCAAGCGAAAGACAAAAGATAGTAACGGCACTTATATAATTCCTTTGATTTTTATAAGGAATTTTGATAAAATAAACTGTAAGAAGTTAAACCTTTTACCTATCGGTAAAATCTATTCGGGGCTTTCTCCGAATATGCCCAAAGACGGAGCCGAGCCAAACGGCACGGCTCCGCAAAAAGATCATCTTCTTTTGCTTCCGTTCATCGGACGGCTCGTGAGGATACCGAATTTTTCGTAGGAGCCGAAAAAGTATCCGAGTCCGCAGATGAGTATAGCGGGCAGACAGATGATATAGAGGTAGGCGGGATTTACGGCAAAGCCGATATACTCGTCTATACCGAGGTACATAACATTAAGGTAAACTCCTATCACCTGAAATGTTCCGTACATCACCTTAGCCCAAGCGCCCACATCCTTGAAGATGAAGCCGACAAGCGCAAGCGTCGCTATAAAAAGGTTGGGGAGCATTCCGATGA
>JAZURK010000068.1:0-32818 GCA_045606165.1 Christensenellaceae bacterium | reverse complement strand
GGTTAAATGTTATAATGGGGGAGAAGGGGGTTTTTATAAAACTCGCCTATTAATAACGGTAAAATTCATAATTTTCGAAATAATTTTTTTATATATAAAGAGGTAATATTCATGGATTACGCTAAAGAATCACTTAAAATGCACTTTGAAAGAAAAGGCAAGGTAGAAATGGTATCTAGAGTACCTGTAAAAACTAAAGAAGACTTATCGCTTGCATACACACCGGGCGTAGCAAGAAAGTAAGACAAGTTTAAAATTACAAAATTAAAGAGCAAACACAGTTTCGTGTTTGCTCTTTTTGTTTAATTTTTAAGTTCTTTTTGGTGATGTTTTTTTATTAAAAACGACGTTAATATTAAAACTAAAGGGAGGATAGAAACGGTTAATAATCCAATTCTTAAACCAAGTTGGTCTATCGACATTTTTAGTGTTTGCGCTAACGGTACGAAAGTTTCAGACGCTATTATTATATCCGTTATACTGCCAATAAGTTGAGGCCCAACCGACGCGCCTAAATCTCCGCCTGCGGCAAGAAGTGCAAAAATCATTACGCCACCTTTGGGGAGTTTGTCGGTGCTAATTATTAAAGTTCCAGGCCACAACATTGATGAAAATAAACCCGATAACGCGCAAGCAATTACGCTTAATATAGGTAAAGGAGATAACGCGCAAATCAAATAACAACAAGCACTACCGATTGCCATAATAAACAGTAAATTTATCATATTTTTACCGTATTTTGCATACAAACTACGCCCTAAAGCAAGCATTACCGAAAAAAGCGCAACGCCTAAAATATCTCCCCAAATTTTAGGAATATCGGCAACTAATTCTATATAACTTGAGGCCCATTGCGATATAGAACATTCCGTTGCTCCGCCTAAAAATATAGTTACAAAACAAAGCCAAAACCACTTATTTTTAAAGACGTTTTCACTTGCTTTTTCTGGTGAAGAAATAGGTAAAGTAGGAAAAGTTGAAGTTAAAAATAAATAGCCTGTAATAAGTGGGAAAATAATACTTATAAGCACGTAAATTTGCCAACTTGTTTGTTTAAAAACAAACAAAAATAGCGTTAAAGTTAAAACTACAACCACCGTTCCCCACGCGTAGAAGGAGTGCAGTTTGCTTAAATCTCTATCCGTGGTTTTTGATGGAATAGATGCTATAATTGGGCTCATTAAAACTTCGCCAAGCCCGCCCGATGCGGAAAAGAATATCGTACCTATAAGCAAGCCTATATAAACGTAATCTTTGGTAAAAAATGGCACCATCGCGTAAATAAAAAATCCTATTGCGGTTAAAAACGGCATTAGTTTTACCATTTTTATCGAATTGATTTTATGTGAAAAAAACGAAAACAATAAATCTACCGTAAGTTGAGTTACAAAGTTTATTAAAACTAGAAGTCCTAAAAGTGAAAAGGATACGTTATAAAGATTTTTAAAAGTTAAAAAAAGTAACGGCGAAACCATAGAAATAAACGCCATAGAAAAACTAGTCATATAGCACGCTGATTTTACTCTTTTAAAATTTGTTTCGGTTTGCATTTAACTAACTCCTTATTTTACGCGAATAGTATACTAAAAACGTAGAAAAAATGCAACTATTATGTATAAATATTATATATTTATAAATAAATTTTTAAAATCCCCTTGAATAAGCGAGGATTGTATGATATAATATACTAGTATAAGTATATTTATATATATTTAATAAAATTTACTAACGGCGCGAGTCGGTGCGCTAGCGACATTACCGATTTTTACTAAACTTATGACTAAAAAACAAATCAAAGAAATAATATTAGCAACGCTTTTTACAATTTTAGCGTCGATAGTTTCGGCGGTTGCCCTTCACGTTTTCGTGTATCCAGCAAAATTCGTTCCGCTTGGGCTTGAGGCAATAGTAACGTTACTTTACGCAATTTTTCCGCAAATAAACTCGGGTATCTTTAACCTTTTGTTAAATGCTCCGCTAGTTATATTCGCGTGGTTTAAACTCGATAAAAAGTACGTTGTGTTTACCATGCTATTTACTCTTATTTCGTCGCTGATGCTTTTGCTTTTGGGCGGTGTTCAGTTTCCGCAATACCTTGCGCCGGACGGAAGGATAATCTCGGCGATATTCGCAGGCGTTATGCTAGGTGTTAGAACGGGCGTAATGCTCAAGATAAACGCGTCGACGGGCGGTGTTGATATTATCGCTTGCGTCGTGCAAAAGAAAACCCCTTACGTAAACGTTGAAAGGATTATTAGTTTCTTATGTATTGCGATAATAGGTGTGTCGTATTTCGTTTATAAGGACTTTAACTGTATCTTACTCGGTTTAGTTCAACTTTTTATTAGCGAAAAAACTACTTCGTTTATTATGAGAGATAGCCGTGAGGCGTTAGAAGTTAAAATCGTTACTAACGACCCTGAATCTCTCCACGAAGAATTGGTAGATAAACTTGGACACTCGGCAACGATAGTAAATAGTTACGGTATGTACCTTCATCAAGCAAACTATGTCGTATTCACTATTATCAATCGTCGTCAAATTAGCGAAATTGTAAATATCTCGAAAAGATATCCAAATACATTTATTTATTATAACGAAGTTTGCGGAGTATACGGCAAGTTTAGAAAACACCGTGACGACACTATTTAAGGAGAGTATACCGTGAGTTACATTAAAGAAGATTTTTTACTTGAATCAAAAACTGCTATTAAACTTTACAAAGACTATGCCGAAAAAATGCCTATTTTCGACTACCATTGTCACTTGCCTGAAAAACAAATTTTAGAAAATCAAGAGTTTAACGACGTGTTTGAAATTTGGCTTAAAGGCGACCATTACAAATGGCGTTTAATGAGAAATTACGGCGTTGACGAAGAATATATTACGGGCGATAAATCTAACAAAGAAAAATTTATCGCGTACTGTAAAACTTTAAGTACGGCTTTTGGTAATCCGCTATATCACTGGTCGCAAGTAGAACTTAAAGACTTTTTCAACTGCGAGCTTGAAATCAACGAAGAAAACGCGGAACTTATTTGGGATTGGTGTAACGAGTTTATCAAAGTTAACCATATTACTCCGCAAAAGTTAATCGAAGGCTCTAACGTTAAGTGTCTTTTTACTACTAACGAAGTTTTCGACGATTTATCGACTTTTGAAAAAATCAAAGAAAAAAATTACGGCTTTAAAGTTATCCCTGCGTTTAGGGGTGATAAGATTATGAATATCGAGGCTGAAAAGTATAACGAATTTATCGGTATGCTTGAAAACGTTACCTTTAAAATCGAAAATTTAACAGACCTTGAAAAAGCCATTGAAGATAGACTTAACGCGTTTATTAAAGTTGGCACGGTTGCAAGCGACATCGCTTTAGAAAGAACTTGCAAAGTGGCTACTAAAGAAGAGGCGGAAAAAGTATTTGCTTTAAGAAGAAAGGGCAATGCGGTATCTTTAGAAGAATCGGAAATCTTTAAAGGCTACTTAACTTATTTCTTAATGAAGTTATACGCTAAATACAATATTGCTACCGAACTTCATTTAGGCGCTATGAGAAATAATAACGCCGTGATGCTCGAAAAACTTGGTCTCGATACCGGTTACGATAGCATTAGCGATACTAATAGCATTTCTTTAACTTCGCGTTTGTTTGATAAGTTAAATAGCGAAAACGCTTTACCTAAAACTATACTTTTCAACTTAAACCCAAAACAAAATAGCGAAATTATGACTCTTATCGGTTGTTTCCAAGATTCGTCTTGCAAGGGTAAAATGCAATACGGCCCAGCTTGGTGGTTTTTAGATAACAAGGTCGGTATGGAAAAACACCTTGAAGATTTAACGGCAACAGGACACATCGGTGCGTTTATCGGTATGCTTACGGACAGCCGTTCACTTCTTTCTTACCCAAGACACCACTACTTTAGAAGAATTCTTTGCAATTATTTAGGCGGTCTTGTAGAAAAAGGTCAAATTACTCAAAACTTAAGTTTAGTGGGTAAGGTTGTTGAAGACGTTTCTTACAACAACGCTATGGCTTACTTTTTTAATAAATAAGATTGACGATTATATTACTAGGTTGATAGATAGGGGAGAAAATTATGGGAAAAGATAAGAATTTAGATTCTAACAATTCCAATACAACCGAAAAGAAAAAATCAAAAATATTTAAGCGTTGGCAAACGGTTGCCGTATTCTTGATTATATACGATATTTTAGCCGTTACCATTTCTTACTTTTTAGCGCTTTGGTTTAGGTTTGACTGTAACTATACGGAAATCCCAACTAATTACTTCAACGCGTGGCTTAACTTTACGCCGATACTTGCTTTGGCTACCGTTATAGTTATGTGGGTACTACACTTATACCAAAGTCTTTGGAAATTCGCTAGTTATAAAGAACTTGAAAAAATCGCCTTGGCGTCCGTTATTTTAGGCGCGTTCAACGCGATATTTATAACGATATTTTTTGAACGTATGCCTATAACTTACTACGTTGTAGGCGTGGTTATTCACTTCATGCTTACCGTTCTTATTCGTTTTTCGTATAGATTCGTGTTGCTTGAAAGAAAGAAAAGGGCTATGAGTTCTAATATCGCTAGTAGAGTTATGCTTATTGGTGGTGGTTCGGCTGGGCAAATGATACTTCGCGATTTACACAACGCCAAAGACGTTAACGATAGAATAGTTTGTATCATTGACGACAATAGGTACAAGTGGGGTAGGTTTATTGATGGCGTTCCTATCGTTGGTGGTAGAGACGATATCCTTTTAAACGTAGAAAAATACAAGATTGAAAAAATCTTTTTGGCTATACCTAGCGCTACGGGCGAAGAACGACGCGATATTTTAGATATTTGTAAAGAAACGGGTTGCGAACTTAAAAATCTTCCCGGCGTTTACGAGTTTATTACGGGTGACGTTACCGTTGCCTCAATGAAGGACGTTGCCGTTGAAGATTTGCTTGGTAGAGAAACTGTAAAAGTTAATATGGACGAGATTTACGATTTTATCTCGGGTAAGGTAATTTTAGTAACGGGCGGTGGCGGTTCTATCGGTAGCGAACTTTGTAGGCAAATTGCTAAACACAACCCAAAACAATTAATAGTCTTTGATATTTACGAAAACAACGCTCACAATATCGGTCTAGAACTTAAAGACAATAACCCTAATCTTAATTTAGAAGTTTTAATCGGCTCGGTTAGGGATAGCAGAAGAATAAACCAAGTATTTGCAAAATATAAACCTGACGTAGTTTATCACGCTGCTGCTCATAAACACGTCCCGCTTATGGAAGATAGCCCTTGCGAATCCATCAAAAACAACGCTATCGGCACGTATAAAACGGCGTATGCCGCTATGATTAACGGATGTAAACGTTTTGTTTTAATTTCAACCGATAAGGCTGTTAACCCTACAAATATTATGGGTGCGTCAAAGCGTTTATGCGAAATGATTATCCAATCTTTCGATAAAAAAATAAGGGAAGGAAAGAGTAACGAACTTAAACCTCTTCACGTTCATAGTGAAGATACCGACGGCACTATGGTCAATATGGGTACTCCGCTTTCAAACGTAGAAACGGAATTCGTTGCCGTAAGGTTTGGAAACGTTCTTGGCAGTAACGGTTCGGTTATTCCTAGGTTTAAAGAACAAATTGCTAAAGGCGGGCCTGTTACCGTTACTCACCCCGATATTATCAGGTATTTTATGACGATACCAGAGGCTGCGTCGCTTGTGTTACAAGCGGGTACTTACGCTAACGGCGGTGAAATATTCGTTCTTGATATGGGCTCTCCTGTCAAGATTGATACTTTAGCAAGAAACTTAATTAGGTTATCGGGTTTACAACCGGACGTTGATATTAAAATTTCATATACGGGACTTCGTGCAGGCGAAAAACTCTACGAAGAAAAACTTATGAGTGAAGAAGGTTTAAAAACTACACCTAATAAACTTATACATATAGGTCAACCGATTAGTTTTGATATTGATACGTTCCTTAAAGATTTGGAAAATTTAATGGTGGCAGCTTACGACGGTAGCGAAGAAATAATTAAAGAATTAGTTGCTAAAGTTGTAACCACGTATCATCCCGCTGGGGAACACGGTTCGGAACAAAAAGGCGAAACCTACGAACAACAAATAAAAACGGTTAAAGAATAAAAGGAAGAATTGAAATGGAACAAAAACGCGTTATACCATTTTCGCCACCAGATATCAGTGAACTTGAAATTCAAGAAGTAGCTGACGCATTGCGCTCTGGCTGGATTACTACTGGTCCTAGAACTAAACAGTTAGAAAAAAATTTAGCAAGTTGGATAGGCGTTGAAAAGTGTGTTTGTTTAAACTCTCAAACGGCGTGCCAAGAAATGGCGCTCCACGTTTTGGGTATAGGTAATGGCGACGAGGTTATCGTGCCAGCATACACTTATACAGCTTCAGCGTCGGTAGTTGCCCACGTCGGTGCGAAAATCGTGCTAGTGGATTCTCAACCTGACTGTTTAGAAATGGATTATAACGCTTTAGAAAAAGCAATCAATGAAAAAACTAAAGCAATAATTTGCGTTGATATTGCAGGCATACCTTGTGATTACGATAGGATTTTTGAAATTGTAAATAAAAAGAAAACTTTATTTAATCCTTCTAACGATATTCAAAAAGCGATTGGTAGAATAGCCGTTTGTGCTGACACCGCGCACGCTTTAGGCGCTAGGTGGAAAGGTAAAATGGTTGGCGCAATAGCAGATTTTTCAAGTTTTAGTTTTCACGCCGTTAAAAACTTTACAACGGCAGAAGGTGGCGCTCTTACTTGGAATAATATAGAAGGCGTTAGCAACGAAGATATTTATAAAAAGTTACAGCTTTTAAGTTTGCATGGTCAATCTAAAGACGCCCTTGCTAAAACTAAACTTGGGGCTTGGGAATACGACATAGTTGGCACTTTTTATAAATGCAATATGACGGACGTTGCAGCGGCAATCGGGCTTAAACAATTTGAAAGATATCCTGAAATGTTAAAGCGCAGAAGAGAGATTATTGAAAAATTCGATAGCGCTTTAAGACCTATCGGGGTAAAAACTCTTGAGCATTATACTGAAACAGTTGAGTCATCAGGGCACTTATACTTGACTAGAATTCCTAATATTTCTTTAGAGCAAAGAAATGAAATAATTATAAAAATGGCGGAAAGGGGTATTGCTTGCAACGTGCATTATAAGCCACTTCCTATGCACACGGCTTATAAAAATTTAGGGTTTGACGTTAAAGATTATCCTAATGCTTACAAGCAATTTGAAAATGAAATTTCTCTACCGCTTCACACTTGTTTGACAGACGAAGACGTAAACTACGTTATAGAAAACTATATAGCAGTAGTTAAGGAGTATATTAAGTGAGAATTATAAAGTGGGATAAACTTCCAGAAGAAATGAAAACTGAAGAAGTAAAAAAATATTACGATATTTTAAAAAAGAAAAAATTTAGTTTGTTTTTTAAAAGACTGTTCGATTTTTTCGTTTCGCTTATTATGCTTATAATTTTATCTCCGATTTTTTTAATCTTGGCTATTGCTATTAAAATTGATAGTCCTGGCCCTGTATTTTATAGGCAGGTAAGGGTTACCCAATATGGTAAAAAATTTAGAATTTTTAAATTCCGTACAATGGTAAACAACGCTGACAAAATTGGCACACACGTTACCGTTGATGGCGATAGTAGAATTACTAAAGTTGGAAAGTTCATTAGAAAATGTAGACTTGATGAAGTAAGTCAATTAATTGACGTTTTACGCGGTACTATGTCTTTCGTTGGAACTAGGCCGGAGGCAATAAAATACGTTGACGAGTATACCCCTGAAATGATGGCAACTTTATTGCTCCCCGCAGGCGTTACGAGTTTAGCAAGTATTTACTATAAAGACGAGGCTGAACTTTTAAGCGGCGCGGAAGATACTGATAAAACCTACGTTAAAGAGATTTTACCTGCAAAAATGAAATACAACTTACGTGCCATAGAAAAATTTAGTTTTTTTGGCGAAATAAAAGTTATGTTTATGACGGTTTTTGCCGTACTAGGAAAAGATTATAAGGAAGATTAAAATGGAAAAAACAGTTTCAATTATAATGCCTACGTATAAAAGAGAGAGAAGTTTAGTTGAAAGGGCAGTAAAATCTTTACTTTCTCAAACTTATCCTAAAATAGAAATTGTTCTCGTTGACGATAATGCGAGAGAGGATTTAAATAAATATCGTGCTGACGTAGAAAAAATGGTTTCTGATTTAAACGATAATAGAATCGTATTTATTCAAAACGCTGAAAATTTAGGTGGGTCGGGTGCGCGAAACGAAGGTATTAAAATTGCAACGGGTGACTATATAACCTTTTTAGATGATGATGACGTTTATTTGCCTGAAAAGGTAGAAAAGCAACTTGAGTTTATGCTTGAAAATGCGCTTGACGTGTGTTTTGGTAAACTCAATTTATATAACGAAGAAGATAAACTTATTGACGTAAGGGAACATAATATTCCTGATTTTAGCGTTGGTTATTTAAGAAGATATCATTTAACCAAACAAATTACGGGTACGCCTACTTTTATGGTAAAGCGTCAAATTCTTTTAGATATAGGCGGATTTGAAGTTGTATCTATGGGGCAAGAATATTACCTTATGCAAAAAATGTTGCAAGGCGATTATAAGTTTGGATATTATCCTGAATGTTATATAAAAGCGTATCGCACTAAAGCAGAGGCTATTTCTACAGGAAAAAACAAAATAAGCGGAGAAAAATCCTTATATAAGTACAAAAAATCATTTTTTAAGGATTTAAAATTTACTGAACGCCAATACGTTAAGTGCCGTCATTACGCTGTTATGGCGGTAGCGTATAAAAGGAATAAAAAATACTTTAGGGCGCTTTGGTCGTTATTTGTTTCGGTATTGTGTTCTCCACTTACCGCCGTTAAAGAGGCGCTGGCTTTAGGAAGAAGAAAGAAAGCAAATAATAATTAATTTAGAGAGAACGATTTAATGAAAAAACTATCAGTAATCGGACACTTTGCATTTGGAAAAGAGTTTTTAGACGGTCAAATTATAAAAACTAAAACTATAACCAAAGAATTAGAAAATCAATTAGGAAGTGACCAAGTTTTAAAATTTGATACACACGGCGGAAGAAAAGTTGCTTTTAAATCACCGTTTCAAGTTGTTAAAGCTTTAAGAAATGCGTTTAACGTTGTTATTTTTCCTTCTCGCAACGGTGTAAGAGTTTACGTGCCATTACTTAATTTTTTTAGATTGTTTTTCAAAAAAAGAAAAATTCATTACGTTGTAATAGGCGGTTGGCTTCCAAAGCTTTTAAAAACTCAAAAAGGATTATTAAAAAAATTAAATAAGTTTGAAGGTGTATACGTTGAAACTAACACCATGAAAATAGCGCTTGAAAATATAGGTCTTACTAACGTTTTCGTTATGCCTAATTGTAAAAAATTAAACGTTTTAAAAGAAAACGAACTCGTTTATTCTAAAAGTGAACCTTATAAACTTTGTACTTTTTCAAGGGTATGTAAGCAAAAGGGCATAGAAGACGCGGTTAACGCGGTAATATACGCAAACGAGCATTTTGGTAGAACGGTTTATTCGTTAGATATTTACGGGCAAATTGACAAAAACGAAACGGGCTGGTTTGAAAATTTACAAAAAACTTTTCCCGACTATATAAAATATAGTGGAATTGTTCCGTATAATCAATCGGTAGAAGTGTTAAAAGATTATTTTGCGTTATTATTTCCAACACGTTTTTACACTGAAGGACTGCCTGGTACGATTATAGATGCTTTTAGTGCAGGGTTGCCAATTATTAGTTCTAAATGGTTACATTATGCTGACGTTTTAGATGATAGCGTTAGTATAGGATATGACTTTAAAAATGTAGAGCAATTTAAAAGTATTTTGTTAGATGAAAATCTTAATAATAAGTTAAACGATTTAAAGAAAAATTGCTTAAAAAAAGCGGATTGTTATACACCTATTAAGGTAGTTAAAGAGTTGATGATTAATATGTAATCGGATTTAAAGGGGGAATAAATTATGAACGCTGCAGCAGTTATTCTTTGCGCGGGTAAAGGAACAAGAATGAACGACGACTCTCAAAACAAAGTATGTTTTGATTGCGCGGGAATTCCTACGATTAAAAGAATAATTTCAAATATGAAAGAGGCGGGAGTAAGCCGTTTCGTTATCGTTATAGGTCACCAAGCGTATAGCGTAATGAATTGCCTAGACGGAGAAGACGGCGTTGTTTACGCTTACCAAAAAGAACAAAAAGGCACGGGACACGCTGCTTTATGCGGTCTTAACGCCTTAAAAACGGTTGGTTACTCTGGTCCCGTTATAATTTCGATGGGTGATAAAATAATTTCAACCCAAGTTATAAAAGACCTTATTAAAAACTCTAAAACGTCTAAAGCGGTATGGGGCGTTCAACCTATAAACGCCAATTTTAGTGGAGGTAGGGTTGTCGTTCAAAATAATAAACCTTACGGCGTAGTAGAGTTTGCCGATGCCGTTTTAATGCACCTTGCGTCTTTTGAAGAAAAAGATTATGAAAAAGCCGTTAAGGAAACGGGAATCAACGCGAATAAAGGCGAAAAAGTTATAAAAAAAGCAAAGGCTAAAAAACCTCAAGGCGAAATTACACTTTGCGGTAAAACTTTTAGCGCTAAAGAAGTCCTTTCTACTAAATACGCAAACGCGGGACTTTACTGTTTTGATTTAGATAGAGCCGTTGAAATTATTTTAACGCTTGGCTCTAACAACGCTCAAGGCGAGATTTATCTTACCGATGCACTTGAAAAATTCGCTTTAAACGGCGAGGCTTGCTTATACGAAGTTAATAATCCTACGGATATGTTAACTTATTCAACAAAACCTGAACTTAAAGTCATTTCAAGACACTTTATGCGCACGGCAAGCAATTTTATTGAAGACATAAATAACGGTAAATTAGACGAGTATTTTGCCCTTTTATACGGCGAAGAAAAATCTTTCCATAAAGATAGATATATAAAAATTTTACAACTTTTCATCGAAAAATACGGTGATAAAAAGGTTGTTATAACAAGAGCGCCTGGTAGGGTTAACCTTATGGGTAGGCACATCGACCACCGCGGTGGCGCTATAAACGTTATAACTACCGATAAAGATATGGTTTTTGTCAGCGCTCCAAGAGATGACGATACTGTTAACATTACAAACGTAAGTAGCGTTTATCCAGATAGAAGTTTTTCGATTAGCAAAACTTTAGGCGATATAAAATACGATAATTGGCTTGATTACCTTAACGACGAAAGGGTTAAACAAGAACTAAAAGAAACCAACGGCGATTGGTGTAACTACGTTAAAAGTTCGGTTATAAGAGCTCAATTTGAGTTTAATGATACTATTTGCGGTATGGATATGGCTGCGGGTGGAACGTTGCCTGTTGCGGCGGGCATTTCGTCATCATCAAGCATAGTTGTTTCTACAATGGAGGCGGTTGTTGCGCTTAACGCTTTAAATATTACCGATAGGCAATTTATTGAATTGTGTGGTGAAGGTGAGTGGTTCGTTGGTTCACGCGGTGGCGCGGGGGACCAAGCGTCTATGAAATGCGGTAAAAGCGGACGTATCGTTCACATCAAGTTTAAACCAATGGAAGTTATTAAAGACGTTGCTTTTTCGGATAAATACGCCGTACTTCTTGCTAACAGTATGATAAAAGCGAAAAAATCGGAAGGCAGTAAGGATAAGTTTAACGCTAAAGTCGCGTCTTACGAATTTGCATTAATGTTAATGAATAAATACTTCCCTAAATATAGATTTGCGGAATTTAGAGACGTTGCTAAAGTTAGACCGTATACTGAAATTTACGAAATTTTAAAAGCTATACCGGAAACTGTTACTAGGGGTAGCGTAAAGGCTCTTTTGCCTGAATACGAGCAAGACGTTAAAAGGATTTTTGCTACTCATAAAGACCCGGGTATTTACGATTTAAGGGGTGTTGCTTTATTTGGTATTTCCGAATGTGTAAGGGCTGAAAAGTGTTTACAGTTGCTTGAAGACGGCAATTACGAAGAATTCGGTAGGTATATGAAGATTAGTCACGACGGCGATAGAATTAAAGAGTTTGCCGTTACCGACGAATACTTACAATCGCTTATCGACAACGACGTTGATATAGCAGAGTGTTCTGGTAATTATAATTGTTCAACTGAACAAATCGACTATTTGGTAGATTTATTAAACGGAACTGAAGGCGTTATCGGTAGTGAAATTATCGGTGCGGGACT
This sequence comes from Christensenellaceae bacterium, assembly GCA_045606165.1. Classification (GTDB taxonomy): domain Bacteria; phylum Bacillota; class Clostridia; order Christensenellales; family Borkfalkiaceae; genus HGM11412. The sequence continues at coordinate 20,491 of JAZURK010000068.1, read as the reverse complement.
TGGCGGTTGCGTTATCGCTCTTATTGAAAAAGATAAAGCGGATATCGTTTTAAACGCGGTTAATAAAGATTATTACGATAAATACGGCTATGAGCGTAGCGCGTACGTTTGCTCTGCATCACACGGTTCAAAAGTAGTATTTTAGGGAGAGTTTTATGGGATATAAACATTTAAAGTTTGAAAAGAATACGTTGTTTTTAGTAACGGGTGGCGCAGGTTTTATAGGTTCAAACCTTTGCGAGGCGATACTTAATCTTGGTTATAAAGTTCGTTGTTTAGACGACCTTTCTACAGGTAAACAAGCAAACGTGGATATGTTTTTAGATAACCCTAACTATGAGTTTATGAAAGGGGACATTAAAGATTTAGATACTTGTTTAAAGGCTTGTGAGGGTGTTGATTACGTTTTAAACCAAGCCGCTTGGGGGAGTGTTCCGCGCTCGATTGAAATGCCACTTTTTTACTGCGCTAACAATATTCAAGGAACTTTAAATATGTTAGAAGCAGCAAGACAAAAAGGCGTTAAAAAATTCGTTTACGCGTCTTCGTCTTCGGTATACGGTGACGAGCCTAACCTTCCTAAAAAAGAAGGTAGAGAAGGCAATATTTTATCTCCTTACGCCGTTACCAAGATGTGCGATGAAGAATGGGCTAAACAATACACTATGCACTATGGTTTAGATACCTATGGTATGAGATATTTTAACGTGTTTGGTAGAAGGCAAGACCCGTACGGCGCGTACGCTGCGGTTATTCCAAAGTTTATCAAACAACTTTTAGACGGCGAAAGTCCTACTATTAACGGCGACGGTAAACAGTCAAGAGACTTTACTTATATCGAAAACGTTATTGAGGCAAACTTAAAGGCTTGTTTAGCGCCAAGTTCTGCGGCGGGACAAGCGTTCAATATCGCTTACGGCGGTAGGGAATATCTTATAGATATTTATTATTCGCTTACCAAAGCGCTTAACGTTGATATAGAGCCAATCTTTGGTCCTGATAGAAAAGGCGATATAAAACACAGTAACGCTGATATTTCAAAAGCTAAAGAACTTTTAGGCTACGAGCCTGACTATAATTTTGAAAAAGGTCTTGAAGAAGCAATCGAGTGGTATAAAGAAAATTTGTAAGGAAAAATATGGAAGGCAAAAAAGAATTAAAACAGAGGATATTACATATTAATTGCAATTACGTAGGAACTACGCTTCATCAATTGATGATAGAAGAATTGGATAAAGCTGGGTATGATAATAGCGTGTTTGTTCCTATATACGATAAAAACGTAGCGGTAATTAAGCCTAACGATAACGTAGTAGTTTCTGAATGTTTTAAAAAATGGGATAGGATATTCTTTGATTTAAAGCAAAGAAAGATTTTAAAATCTATAGAAAGAAATTATGACGTTAGTGAATTTAATTTAATTCATGCCTATACTCTTTTTACTGATGGGAATTGTGCTAGAAAACTATCTAAAAAATATAATATTCCTTACGTTGTAGCGGTTAGGAATACGGACGTTAATAGTTTTTTTAGGCTAAAACCTTATTTAAAAAATCGTGGTATTAAGATTATGCTTGACGCAAAGGCTGTTTTTTTCCTTTCGGAATCTTACAAAAAACAGGTTTTTGATAAGTACGTTCCTAAAAAGTATAAAGAAGTGCTTATGGAAAAATCCTACGTTATACCTAATGGTATAGATGATTTTTGGTTTAAAAATACTAGAAAAGACACCCCTAAACTTGGTGATGACGTTAAATTAATTTATGCAGGAAGAATAGACAAAAATAAAAATATTTTATCTATCCAAAAAGCGATGGCTATTTTAAGGGATAGAGGCTATAATACGAAACTTTCAATTATAGGTAGAGTAGAAGACGATAACTTATTCGACACTATAATGTTAGACGAATATAGTGCTTATACTAGCGCTATACCTAAAGAAGAACTCATAGAAAAATATCGTAAGCATAATATTTTTATAATGCCGTCCTTTACTGAATCTTTCGGACTTGTGTATGCAGAGGCGATGAGCCAAGGTTTACCTGTTATTTATTCAAAAGGGCAAGGATTTGACAACCAATTTCCTGAAGGAGAGGTTGGTTATCACGTAGATGCTTATGACGTACAAAGCATAGCAGACGGTATAGAAAAAGTTATAAAGAATTACGATACTATTACTTTAAATACCGTTAAATCGGCTAAAGTTTTCAACTGGCAGGATATCGTTTCTAAATACAACGATGTATATCAAGGCGTTTTAAAAAATTAGCGAGGGTTTTATATGAACGTTAAAAGTGTTTTTTCTTATTTCTTATCTGAAAAAGAAATGGCTGTTCCCGAATTATCGGAAAGAAAACAGTTTGGTAAATACAAAATATCAATAGATGAAAGAACACCTTTTTCGCATTGTTTTAACGGCGAAAGCGAGTGCGCTATTTTCGGTTACGCAGTAAACGTTATATCAGGTAGCGTTGAAAATCTCGCCAAGGAAATTATAGAAAATTGCGAAAACATTAATGCCGTTATAGATTATGAAAAGTCTTTAGGCGGGAAGTACCTTGTTTTATATAGAAAAGAAGAAAACTATTATATTTTAGGCGACGCTACTTGTAGTATTCCTATCTATTACGATATAGAAGGCGATTTTACTTGTTCTAGCAACCCAAACTATATCGTTAAAGAAAATAATTATAACGTAGATAGTGAGTATATTAAAATTAGAAACAATGGGGATATATCCCAAGCAATGCCTTACGATATAACTGAATATAGAAAAATAAAGCAACTTATTCCAAACCACTATTTAGATATAAACGCTAAATCTTCGGTACGCTTTATAAATTCAAGAATAAAGCAAAAACAAATTACCCTTGACAAAGCAACGGAAATAGTTGCACCGATGATTGAAAATATACTTAAATTGTATATTGACAAATTTAAGGTGTATTGTCCTATCACTTCGGGTAGGGATAGTAGGGTTGTTTTAGCATTTTTAAAAAATTCTAACGCTAATTTTACTTGTTATACGATAAAGCACCCCGAACATAGCGATAAAACGCAAGACGTGGTTATCCCTGTTGAATTATGTGAAAAAATCAATTTAGAACATCGACTTATTGAAGATATAGACGTTTCTAAAGATTTAAAAGAAAACTTTGATAATCTTTTAGGCGAAGATAAATATTCTTTACGAACTTTGCGAATAGCCAATACTATTAAGGAAAGTTTTGGAGACGGTGCGGTTATTAATGGTGATATTATAGGTCAAGTGGGCAAATGTTCGCTTCATCGTGATATTCCTACTATTTTTGCGACGCCAGCGTACTTCCGTTGCAAATTACATAATTATAGCAAAGGTGCAAAAATTCAATTAAAACTTTGGCTAAACGAAATAAAATCTTCGGGCGAAAAAGTTAATACCTTTGATTTGTTTTCTATTGAAAATAGACTCGGAAGATGGGCAGGACAAGAGAATTTAATTTACAACACGCTAGGACAAGTTTATCTTAATATCTTTAATAGCCGAAGTATTATTTATATATGGACGGCAGTTAATCGTAAAAAAAGGAAATTATCTAAAATTCACGTTAATATTATAAGTAAAGTATGCAAAGATTTATTAGAAATTCCTTTTGAAAAAGACGAAAGTGTAGTTTATAAAATTTCAAAATCTACTTGGATTGCATACTTACTATCTTCGTATGCGAAATATTATATAGAGAAGAAAAGGTTTAAAAGGGGAAAATAAGCATGAAAAAATTAATTATAACGGCTGATGATTATGGTATGTCAAGGGCGGTTAACGACGCCATTGACGCTGGTATTGAATCAGGGCTTATAACTACAACGAACGTTATGACCAATATGCCGTTATATAAAGAAGCAATAAAATTAAAAGATAAAAAAGGCGTTTCGGTTGGAATTCATTGGGTTTTAGCGTGCGGTAAACCTGTTCTTCCTGCAAGCGAAGTTCCCACTCTTGTTTCGGACAAGGGAGAGTTTTATCCTTATCCAGAATTTCGCAAAAGGTTAAGAAAAAAATTAATTAGTTTTGCCGATATCAAGAAAGAATTAATCGCGCAATACAATCTTTATTATGAATTAATGGGTCAACCTGATTATTGGAATACCCACCAAAACACTCACGTTGATTTCAAAATTTACCGTTTGTTTGTAGACGTTGCAAAAGAACTTGGTATAAATAAAATGAGAAGTCACCAAAGAATTTACGTAAAAGGTAGTGACAAATCTCAAAAAATGCCGTTAAAGTGGAGAATTGCCGAGCCTTTAAAATCGAAAATGCTTGATTGTTGGCAAAGTAACGCGCATAAAAAAGGTATTGCCTCACCAAACGGATTAATCGTTTGTTTAAATAAAAACGATATAAATAATTTAAGTTATTTGTTTAACAATATCAGTTGGAAAAACAATCAAATCGGCGAATACGTTATTCACCCGGCAACAGAAAACGATTCACCGTACTTTGGAAAGATTGTAGATCAAAGAATTCGTGAGTATGAAATGTTTACGACAAACGAAACAAAAGAACTCATAAAAAAGGCTAATATTGAACTTATTTCTTTTGACGGAGTAAAATAATATGGCAAAAATACTTATCGTAGATAAATCCTTTGCCGTAGGTGGGATACAAACGTCGCTTATCAATATGGTAAAGGAACTTAAAGATAAGCACGAGATAGAAGTTTTAATGTTTAATAACGAAGGAACGTTAAAAAACCGTTTCCCCTCGGATGTAAAGGTTATAGAACCGTGTTATTTAATGAAACTTCACGGTATGACGGCTAACGAAGCCAAAAAAAAGGGTTTGTTCACCTATGCTTTAAGAATATTAACGGGTATTTTCGACCGTGTGTTTACCAACAGGTTTTCTATTTGGTTTGCCTTGCTTTTTCAAAAAAAGTTAAAAGGTTACGACGTCGCAATTGCCTTCCACCAAGAAGATTCGCCAAAAGCAACCGTTAGCGGGTTTTACCGTTTCGTTTATAAAAAGACTGACGCTCCCGTTAAAATAGGTTGGATCCATTTGGCTCGCGAATTTGCTTCGTTTGATGATAGGAAAAACTTAAAGTATATGAAAAAAATGGATAAGATAGTTTGCGTATCTAAATCCACGGCTAATGATTTTGCTTTAGCACACCCTGAAATAGCAAACAAAATAGATTATTGTTATAACTTTCACGACGTAGAAAAAATAAAACTCCTTTTAAAGATGGAGCCACAAGTCAAGTTTTATAAAAATAAATTAAATTGTTTTAGCGCTAATCGTTTAACTGGACAAAAGGCAGTACCACGCTCTATTAAAGCGTTTGCGCCCGTATTAAAAAACAACCCCGACGTTGTTTGGTATATTGCAGGTGACGGTGGAGATAGGGCGGAATGTGAACGTTTAATTATTGAACTTGGACTTGATAATCAAGTGATATTATTAGGTGCAATAGATAATCCGTATCCGTATATGAAAAATTGTGATTTATATATATTAGCGTCGTTGGCAGAGGCTGCTCCTATGGTTTACGGTGAGGCAATGATTTGCAAAGCACCTATTTTCACTACTGAAAATATTTCCGCTAAAGAAATGGTTTTAGATGATTTCGGTTTGATTTGTGAAAATAGCGAAGAAGGGCTTAAAAATGCTTTTGATAAATTACTTTCTAATAGAGAGTTAATAAAACAGTACAAGCAAAATCTTGAGAATTACGATTATACAAATATTCGCAGTATTGAAAAAATTAAAGAATTGATTGTAAAATAAGTTTTGATATTGTTGGGGAAATCAGTATGAAAAAGTTATTAAATAAAATTAAAGGGTTAATTTTAAAAGGCCCTTACACCGTTAATGAGTTAAGAAAATACGGTGTTAAATGTGGCGAAAACTGCACTATTTGGACAAGGGATATTGATGTAAATCACGGTTTTTTAATTACCCTTGGAAATAACGTAGTATTATCAAACGCTAAAATTTTAGCGCACGACGGCAGTACGAAACAAGCGCTTGGTTATAGCCGTGTTGGTCGCGTTACCATTGAAGATAACGTATTCGTTGGTGCAGGGGTAATAATTTTACCTGGCGTAACTATCGGTAAAAATTCGATAATCGGCGCTGGTGCGGTAATTGCAAAAGATATTCCTGAAGACTCGGTAGTCGTTGGCAATCCTGCAAGGGTTATCGGTTCGGCTTCAAAGTATTTAGAAAAAAATAAAGCAATGATGAACGAAAATAACGTTTGGAATACTCATTACGCTAAAAAAACTGAACAAGAAAAAGCTAAAATGTACGAAGTGTTAAGTGAAACGCGTATCGGGTTTGATATTTAAAGGTTTTTTGTTATAGTTTTATTTTTGGAGGTTAGTTTTGAATATTTCTTTTATAGTCCCTGGAATGCGGATTGGTGGAGCTGAAAGGGTTATTTCTATTCTTTCTAAAGGATTTATAGAAAAAGGTCATACTGTTTCGCTTGGTATTTTCAACTCCACACCGCAAGAGGTACTTTACAAATTAGATTCGCGCGTAAAGGTTAGTCACGTTCAATCTTACGGTATTCGTTCTATTAGTGGATATAAAAATTCTTTAAAAAACATAGAAGATTTTTTTAAAAAATCCAATACGGATATAGTTTTATGTTTTGCTAATACCGTTTGCGCTCTCGTTTCTATCGTTTGTAAAAAAATGAAACTTCCACTTATCTTTTCAGAAAGAAGTGACCCAAGGCGTTATTTAAAAAGTTTTAGTGATAAATTATTGCAAAGGGTAATGCTTAAAAACGTTAAAAACGTGGTTTTTCAAACGGAAGGCGCAAAGAATTTATACCCTAAAAAGATACGTAAAAATTCCGTAGTTATTTTAAATCCTTTAGACACTTCTTCTATGCCTGACTACTATGAAGGAGAACGCCGTAAAGTTATAGTTAGCGTTGGACGTATTCGTATAGAAAAACGCCCGGACGTTTTAGTTGATGCATTTATAAAAATTGCCGATAAGCATAAGGATTACAGCCTTGAATTATATGGTAAAGGGGATATGATTGAAGGTTTACAAGAAAGGATTGATTCTTGTGGGTTAACAAATCGCGTTAAGTTTATGGGTAATAGTTCTACTATATTTAAAGATATACTTGACGCATCATTATTTGCCTTAACTTCCGATTACGAAGGCTTGCCAAATGCTCTTTTAGAGGCAATGGCTTTAGGACTTCCATGCGTATCTACAAGGTGTTCGCCAGGCGGTGCGGAAGAATTAATTGAAGATGGTAAAAACGGCTATTTAGTGCCTTGCGGTGACGTAGATGCGCTCGCTAGTCGTATGGATAGTATTTTAAGCAATTACGACAAAGCGCTTGCCGTAGGGAAAGAGGCGTTTAATATAAGAAAACGCGCTGAATTGCAAGTAATAATTGATAAATGGGAGCAATACGTTAACTGTATTTGGGAGAGAAAGTGATGAAAACGGATAAATTAAAATTTTCTAATTCGTCAATTTTAACGATATTTACTATAGCGATACTTGGTATCGTTATTTACGTCGGAAATATTATGACGGTAAATACTAGTAAAATTACAGACGCGATATGTTTAGTTGCTTTTACTGTAATGCCTATACAATCCATAATATGCGCAATATGTTTTTTAATTCCTTTGCATTCTGGTATTACCGGTTTATATATATACGGGTACGCCGTTTTAATGATTTTAGTAAAATCTAAAAAATATGATTTTAAAATTTTAATACCACTTCTTGTCATTATATTATATGAAATTATTATGATGGCGGTTATAGGACTTAATCAAATAAACCTAATTATCGTGTACACGCTTGCAATATTTTTATTATTGTATATGGCTAATACTGATGATATATCTCCAAAACCTGCTTGTATTTCGTACGTATGTGGTACGGTGGTGTTATTGCTTTGTATTTTTACAACGGCTGTTCAAAATAATTCATTGGAATTGGTTTTATCCGGCGTTGTAAGAATAGGTAAGTACGAAGGTGCAGGAGACGTAACAAACGTTGCTATCGTAACTGAAAACGCTAATGCTATGGCTTATTATGCTATAGTTGCTATAGCAATTGCTTTAACTTGTTTAAAAAACGTTAAATTAGGCGGTAAAATATTATTAATAACAGCAATAGTGTTTTTAACGATTATCTCATTATTTACCGTTTCAAGAACCTTTATTATCATTCTAACTATATTGTTAGTTTTAGCTTTAATATTCAGTCGTAACTTTAAGCAAAAGATTAAATACGTAATTGGCGTTGTGTTAGTATTGGTGATAGTTATACCGTACTTACAACAAGAAACGCAGATATTCGATGCTTTCTTAATGCGTTTTGAAGAAGATAACATGGCTACTGCTACCGGTAGAACTAATATCTTTTGGGAATATATGCAGTTTTTATGGGATAATCCGTTACGATTGATTTTTGGTACGGGTTCAGTTTTTTATAGACAAGTTTGTGATTTAAGCCACTCTATGCATAACGGGGTGCAACAAATTTTAGTGTCATACGGAATACTAGGATTTATTCCTATGCTTATAGTGTTTATTTCACCTATACTTAATCATTTTAAGAAAAATAAATTTACATTTAATAAATTATTGCCTGTATTAGCGGTAGTTATGTTTATTCAAACTATTCAGTTTTTGAATCCAACTAACTTAATGTTGCCTTATGCCATAGCAATTTTATGTATGAAAATTCCTGATTCGGAGTATAAACAATGAAACCTAAAATAGTTCAAGTTATTCCATCATTGCGTACAGGTGGGGCAGAGTCACTCGTTAAAAATTATCTTCTTAATTACGATGCCGAAAAGTATGATTTTAAGGCTTTTGTTATGGGTGTTCGTAGCGATACTTTGTTTGAAAAAGTTTTACTTGAAAAGGGTGTTAACGTTACTTTTTTAGGTGAATTATATAAAAAAAGTAGAATTAAAGGTAAGATAGGGCATATTATCGATTCATTTCGTTGGCGTAAAGCCGTAAAAAATTATTTCAAAAAGGAAAAACCAAGTGTCGTACATTGCCACCTTCACGTTGGGCAAATGATAGTTTCGGCAATTAAAGAATTGAAGGATTCGAAACTTTTTTATACCGTACATAGCGACCCAGATAAATATTGGGGAGATGGTAAGAATTTAAAAGAAATAGACGCCGTTAAAAAGATTCATAAATTTAATAAAATTACTTTTTTTGCGCTTGACTCGAACTTTGTTTTTAAGGTAAAAAAATATTTTGGTGAGGATACCAAAGTAGAAGTTTTATATAATTGCGTCGACACTAAATCTTTTACGCCAAATGCTCAAAAACGAGCCGTTTATCGTGAAGAATTAAAGGTGGATGATAATACTTTAGTTGTTGGGCACGTAGGTAGATTTACCCAACCTAAAAACCACAGTTTTATTATTGACGTGTTTTCGGCTATTCATAGTAAGAACGAAAATACTCGATTAGTATTGGCTGGCGAAGGAGAACTCAAGAAGAAAATTCAAAAAAAGGTAAAGGATTTGTCTTTAGATAGTAGCGTTTCCTTTTTAGGTAATCGTTCAGACGTTTCCGATTTGATTTCAGCGTTTGATTGTTTTTTATTTCCGTCGCTTTGGGAGGGGTTGCCTTTAACGCTAATTGAAGCGCAGTCTGCTGAACTTCCGTGTTTTGTTTCGGATACTGTAACAAAAGAAGTTGATTGCTCTAATTTAGTAAATTATCTTTCACTTGATATCGGGGCGGATAAATGGGCTGAAACGATTTTAAATTATAAGAAAAAACCTGTTGAATATAATGGATTATCAAAATACGACGTGGGTACTATTCTTAATAAATTAACAGAAATATACGGGGTATGAAAATTAAGATAAAAGGTGTAAAATGGATGAAAATATTGCTGTAAGTGTTATTTGTAACGCTTTTAATCACGAAGATTATATTAAAGATGCGCTTGATAGTTTTTTAATGCAAAAAACGAATTTCAAGTTTGAAGTGTTGGTTCACGACGACGCGTCTACCGATAATACGGCAAATATTATAAGGGAATATGAAGAAAAATACCCCGACATTATAAAGCCTATCTATCAAACTGTTAATCAGTACTCTCAAAAAATTGCTATAGGGGATACCTATCAATTTCCTAGGGCAAAAGGCATATATATTGCAGTTTGTGAAGGCGATGATTTTTGGACTGACCCTTATAAACTTCAAAAACAATACGATGCGTTAGAATCGCACCCAGAAATTGATATGTGCGCGCATACTGCAAGCCGTATAAACGCGTTAACTAAAGAAGAAACGGGGATAATTCAACCGTCAAAAGAAGATACGATATTTCCTATAGAACAAGTTATTATGGGTAGCGGGGGATTCGTTGCTACTAATTCTTTGATGTATAGAAGAGAATTAATGGAAAATCCTCCACCTTTTAGACAATTTTTAAAATTAGATTACACCTTGCAAATTTTAGGTTCTTTACGCGGGGGTATGTTGTTTTTAAAAGACAATATGTCTTCGTATAGAGTGCTTGCCAAAGGTTCTTGGACTAGTAGAATGTCTAAGGATAACGATAGATTTGTTAAACATACGGATAAATTGTGCAATATGCTTAAAATTTTGAACGTTGACACTAATTACGCCTATAATTCTACGATTAATGAAAGAATTTTACTTTTTGAATTTGAAAAAGTACAGCGTTTAAACGAATATAAAAAAATGCTTGCTAAAGAGTATAAAAAATTCCTTAAAAAATATCCGCTAAAATATCGAATTAAAATTAGATTAAAAGCGTATTTCCCATTTTTAGAAAAAACAAGAAATAAATAAAGGCAAATAATGGTCAATCAAAAATCCTTTTTATCCAACTTCATATGGCGTTTTTTAGAACGCTCGGGTGCTCAACTTGTTACTTTCGTAGTATCAATTGTTTTGGCGCGTCTTTTAGACCCTACTGTTTATGGTACTATCGCATTAGTTACCGTAATTATTACAATTTTGCAAGTATTTATAGATAGTGGACTTGGCACTTCGTTAATACAAAAAAAAGATGCGGACGAAATTGACTTTTCAACGGTATTTTATTTTAATATCGCAATGTGTACCGTGCTTTATTTACTGTTGTTTTTTACTGCTCCGTTAATTGCGTTATTTTATGAAGAACCTACTTTAACTCCTATTATTAGAGTATTAGGTATAACGCTTATAATTTCTGCACTTAAAAACGTTCAACAAGCCTACATTTCAAAGAATATGTTGTTTAAAAAGTTCTTTTATTCTACGATAGGCGCTACTATATCTTCCGCCGTAGTAGGAATAATTATGGCAGTAAAAGGTTATGGCGTTTGGGCGTTAGTAGTTCAAAACTTATTTAATCTTTTCGTAGGAACGCTTATACTTTGGGTAACTGTTAAGTGGAGACCTAAACTTCTTTTCTCTTTTGAAAGATTAAAAGGCTTATTTTCTTTCGGTTGGAAATTATTAGTTTCTAAATTGATTGATACGATATATAAAGATATACGCCAACTTATTATTGGTAAAAAATATTCAACTGAAGATTTGGCCTTCTATAATAAAGGCGACCAATTTCCTAAACTTTTAATTACGAATATAAATTTATCAATAGATAGCGTTTTATTGCCTACTCTTTCTAAAGAACAGTCAAATAAAGAAGTTTTAAAATCTATGACGCGCAGGGCTATAAAAATAAGTTCTTTTATCTTATGGCCGTGCATGGTTGGTTTAGGCGTTTGCGCCGAGCCGTTAATTAGGTTACTTCTTACTGAAAAATGGTTATTTTGCGTTCCATACTTAAGAATTTTCTGTTTTACTTACGCGTTTTATCCTATACATACGGCTAACCTTAACGCGATTAAAGCAATGGGAAGAAGTGATATCTTTTTAAAACTTGAAATTGCTAAAAAGACGGTTGGGATAGTTTTACTTTTAGCGTCAATGTGGTTTGGCGTAATGGCTATGGCGTATAGTTTATTATTATCAACTATAGCATCAAGTTTTATTAACGCTTTACCTAATAGGAAACTTTTAAACTATAATTATTTTGAACAAATAAAAGATATGTTCCCGTCTATGCTACTTTCGGCGGTAATGGGCGCAATAGTATTTTTTGTAACGTTTATAGGTTTACCTGATATTTTAACCCTTTTAATCCAAGTACCGCTTGGCGTTGTAATTTACGTTGCAGGCGCAAAATTATTTAAGTTTGAAAGTTTTGAATATATGATTAAAGTATTAAAAGGTTTATTCAAGAAAAATACCATTAAAATAACGGCTAACACTATAGAGGGATTTTTAAAATCAGTTGATAAAGATTTCCCAATACCATTATCGACTAAAGTTGACTTAAAAGAATATTCTAAAAAGTTAGAATCAAAAGGATTAGTTATTCCTAAAATAAAAGACGGAAAAATAGTTGCTATGATTGCAGGGTACGCAAAAAATACCGAAAATAATTTAGCTTACGTATCTATTTTAGCAACTAAAAGTGAATGCAGGGGCCAAGGTTTAGCAAGTGCATTACTTAAAGAGTTTATTGAAGCAAGCAAAAAATCAGGCGTTAACGGTATTCATTTATATACTACTAAAACAAACGAAAAAGCATTGAGTGTTTACTATAAGTATGGGTTTAAAGAGTACGTGTTGGAAAATGAACCGCGTCCTAACGATTTGCATTTAGTATTGCATTTTGAGGAGAAAGAGTAATGAACGTTTTATTAACGTCTGTTGGTAGACGTGCTTATATGGTGAAATATTTTAAAGACGTACTTGGTAAAGATGGGCACGTACACGTTTGTAATTCCGATGACAAAACTGTTGCTTTTCATTATGCGGATAAGGCAGTAATTTCGCCATTGATATATAATGAAGAGTACGTTCCGTTTTTATTAAATTATTGCAAAGAAAATTCAATAGATATCGTCGTTTCTTTATTTGATATAGATTTACCAATTTTATCTAAAAATAAGGATAAATTTGAAAAGATAGGAACTAAAGTTATCGTTTCTACCCCTGAATTAATAGAAATTTGTAATGATAAATGGAAAACCTATTTATTTTTAAAAGAAAATGGATTTAACGTTCCTAAAACTTATTTGACGTTACAAAAAACTATGCTTGCTTTAGAGTCGGGAGAGTTAAAGTATCCTATTGTTATAAAACCGCGATTTGGGTGTGGATCTATTGCTCTATCTATTGCAGAAGATGAACTTGCATTACTATATTATTATAGTAGAAACGTAAGAACGATAAATAAATCTTATTTAAAATACGAATCGGATTCTGTTGAAGATAAAATAATTTTTCAGGAATTATTAGACGGGCAGGAATACGGTGCGGATGTAATAAACGACCTAAACGGAGAATTTCAAACTGTAAACATTCGTAAAAAAATTGCGATGAGAGCAGGGGAAACGGATATTGCTGAATTAGTTTGTGATACTGAAATAGAAAAGACTCTTGAACGATTAGGTAAAATAACTAAACACGTCGGCAATATGGACGTTGACGTTTTTATGGTGGATAAAAAACCGTACGTTCTTGAAATGAATGCCCGCTTTGGTGGGGGATATCCTTTTAGCCATATAGGTGGATGTGATTTACCTAAAGCGATTGTTGATTGGGTTTTAGGTAAAAAGGTTGATAAAAATCAGTTGAAACAACAGTCTGGCAAAAAGATATTTAAAGAATTAGTTGTTACAAAAGTATAAAATTATAGGTTGTTAAATTTTAATCATTGTAAAATAAAATTGTTGTAAAGGTGAAAAAAGTCCTTATGTTAGCGGGAATTTCCGCAAAGGCTTTTATAAAAAAATTAAAAATGCAAAAAATAGAAAAATTAAAAGGAAAAAAATTATTAATAATAGGCGGAGCGTTTCAACATTGTAAGTTGGTTGAAGCGGCTAAAGAATTGGGCGTTATAACCTACGTTACCGATTACTTGCCGTTAGAAAGCGCGCCTGCAAAGCAAATTGCTGATAAATATTATTTTTACAATATTACCGATTACGATGAAATCGTAGATATGTGTAAAAAAGAAAATATCGACGGGGTAATTTCTACTTCATTAGACGCTTGCCAAAAACCGTATCAAGAGATATGCGAACGTTTAGGTTTTCCTTGCTTTGGGAATAAAGAGCAATTTGAAATTTTAACGAATAAAAACTTATTTAAAGAATACTGTCGAAAAAACGGCGTAGACGTTATTCCTGAATATTACGAAACAGATTTTAGTAGCGAAAAAACTTGTAACGAAAAAGTAGAGTTTCCTATTTTAATAAAACCAGGTGAAAGCCGAGGTTCGCGTGGACAATCCATATGCAATAACTATAAAGACGCTTTAAACGGTATAGAGTTTGCTAAAAAGGAAAGTTCTAACGGTCAAGTAGTTATTGAAAAATATATGGGACAAGCCAACGATTTTTCTATGACTATACTTATGCTACACGGTAAGGCTTTTCCGATAAGAACTGTAGATAGAATTTTAGGTAAATATGAAGACGGGCTAGATAAACTTGCAGTAGGCTCTCATTCCCCTTCAGTTTTTACGAAATTATATATGGATAACGTACATAAACGCGTAGAAAAACTTTATCAAGATATAGGTCTAGTAAATGCTCCCGTATTTATGCAAGGGTTTGTCGACGGGGATACCGTGCGTTTTTACGACCCTGGTTTAAGATTGCCAGGTGGCGAATACGAAAGGATGTTTACGATAGCCACGGGAAAGAATCCTTTATATCCGTTGATTGAATTTGCTTTAACTGGCGAAGTTTCAAACCAAACTACTTTCTTTAACGAAAACGACGTATTTATACAAGGTAAAGTTGTAGGGCAAGTGTTGCCTACGTTAAAACAAGGTAAGATTTCTAAAATCGAAGGGCTTGACAAAATAAGGCAAAGAAAAGAAGTCGTTGCGGTTTTTGAAAGATTTAAAGTGGGAGATGAAATTTTAGCAACGCATAACGTAAATCAACGTTTTTGCGAAATTGATTTAGTTTGTGATGATAATAAAGAAATGAAAGAAGTTTCAGATTATATTTATGAAACTTTAAAGATTTATGACGAAAACGGTGAGGATATGGTAATTTCAAAATTTGATACGAATATTTTTACCAGTCGCGATAAAATTTGTAAAGGAGATTATAGATACAAATGCCTATAGAGTTTTTATATTTAGGTGCGGTGTTTTTAACGGCTATAATATTTTTCATCGTATTTAAACGACCTTTGCACGAGGGTATGCTAATATCGTTTATTGTACTTATAGCCATTACTGGTACTTGGGGAAGTATAGGGACTTACATATTTGACGCTCTTAAAGAACCAAGTTTATACGTTATTATAGTATTCGTTATTTCTGCTAATTTATTGACGAAAACATCGGTTATAGATGATTGTATTAATATAATTTTATCTATATTCGGTAGGTTGAGAGGTGGCGCAGGCTACGTTGCTATAATCGGAAGTACATATATGGGTTCTTTATCGGGTAGCGGTCCTGGAAACGTTGCAACTACGGGCGTATTTACAATTCCCGCTATGAAAAAGACGGGGTTTCCACCGCATTTAGCAGCAAATATTGAAGCACAAGCAAGTACGATGGGGAATATGATTCCGCCTGCGGGTATGATTGCCGTTGCTTTTGCTGCGCTTGATAAACTTTACCCTAACACATACACGTTGTCTCAATTTTGGATGTTGCTTTGGGGTATAGCGCTTTGGTTTTTAGTTCAACGGATAATAACGATGTATATTATGTGCCGTTATTATAAAGTTGAAGCAATGAAAAAAGAAGATATTCCTTCATTTAAAGCAACCGTGAAAAAAGGTTGGAAAGCAATTTTCCTTCCTATAATAGTATTCCTTCCGTTTTTACTTACAAGCGTGTTTGAAGGTTTCTTTATTGAAAGATTAGGTGGGGGATACAAATCTTTTTCTAATAGTATATTATTGTTTATTCCAGCGCTTATAGTTATTTGCGGTATCTTTTTATCCGATAAAGAAACTAAACAAAGAATGAAACCTAAATACATATATTCGCAAATTTGCAAAGGTATGAAAGGCGTTGTTCCTACTTCGGCACTTGTATTAGTAGCATACTTTATCAGTAACGTATTTGCGGACATTAATTTAGACACTGCCATTGGTGAATTCCTTGCTAAATTTAATTTGCCGATTGTATTATTAGCGTTTATTTTACCACTGTTTACCGCTATATTAGGTATGTTAATACCAGGTTCTACACAAGTAAAAATTTTTGGCGGTATGATAATTAGTATGATGGCTGCAGCAGGTGGTAATCCTATGATGGCGGCTGCTATGCTTCCTTGTATTTGCGGTGCTATGCACGGTGTAACTCCGCCTTACTGTACCTGCGTATATATTGCTATGGGTATTGCAGAAGCAGATTTAAAGCCAACACTTAAAAACTGTATAATTTGGGTACTTATTCATTATCTATTATCGGTAGTAATGATGCTTTGCTTATTGCCAGTGTTTGGGTTGATAGGTTAAGGAGGGGTAGTATGAGAGAAAAAATCGTTAACGTATTAAATAAAATTTACGGCGCGCTTATTGCCGTATCGCTTTTTGCAGGCATACTTCCTTTAATTCCGTTTGTTATTGCTATAATAATAGGTGGTAATACCGCTGAATTAATTTGTAACTTTATTTATAACGACTATTATCCTTACGTTATAGTTTGCGCTTCAGTAGCCGTTATAATAGGTCTCATAACGATGTATATAAACAAACACAATTTTAGCGTTGGCGCAAAAAAGAAAAAAGTAGAAGTAAAACAAACCACTCAAGAAGGGGCGAGTAATGAAAACAATTAACGTTACTAAATCTTCAATGCCTTCGTATGAAGAGTATTGTGAAGAAATAAAAAGCATTTGGGATACAGTTCATTTAACGAATATGGGTCCTAAACACAACGAGTTAAAAGAAAAACTTAAAAATTACCTAGAAGTAGATAATATTGAGTTATTCGTAAACGGACACCTTGCCCTTTACGTAGCGTTAAAAGCCCTTAAACTTAAAGGTGAAATTATAACTACTCCGTTTACTTTCGCATCTACTACTAACGCTATCGTACAAGCAGGCTGTACGCCCGTATATTGCGACGTAAAGCCCGATTATACGATTGACGAAAGTAAGATTGAAAGTTTAATTACTGACAAAACTTCCGCCATTTTAGCCGTTCACGTGTATGGTAACGTTTGTAACGTAAACGCTATTCAAAAAATAGCGGACAAGCATGGGTTAAAAGTTATTTACGATTCGGCACACGCTTTTGGTGTGTATTATGACGGTATAGCAATAGGTAATTACGGTGACGTAAATATGTTTTCTTTCCACGCTACGAAGGTTTTTCACACCATTGAAGGTGGATGTTTGACTTTTAAAGACAAAAGCCTTATTAAAGAAATTTGTCTTGAAAGGAACTTCGGTGTAAACGGCGAAGAACTTTCGTGCTTTGGCACTAATGCTAAAATGAACGAATTTCAAGCATCAATGGGGCTTTGCAATTTAAGGCACATCGACGGCGAACTTTTACTTCGTAAAACAGCCTTTGATAGATATACTCAAAACTTAAAAGACGTAAACGGTATTACGATATTAAAATTTGATAGTAAAGTTAAACAAAATTACGCGTACTATCCTATTTTAATCGACAGCGATAAGTACGGTGAAAGTCGTGAACAACTTGTATCTAGATTATCAAACGAAGGTATTTTCGCGCGTAAATATTTTTATCCATTAGTTTCGGAAAACAAAGAGTTTAATAAAGATTTAACGGTAAACACTCCAATCGCTAAAAATTATTCTCAAAAGGTATTGTGTTTGCCTTTATATGCAGGCTTATCTATCGAAGAAGTAGATAAAATTTGCAGTATAATTATTAAAAAATAAAGGAGAAAATCAATGAAAGGTATAATTTTAGCAGGTGGAAAAGGTACTAGATTATATCCTATGACTAAAGCGGTATCTAAACAACTTTTACCTATATACGATAAACCCCTTATATATTATCCGCTTTCAGTTTTATTATTAGCAGAAATTAAAGATATTTTAATAATTTCTACACCCGAGGCTATTGAGTCGTATAAAGAACTTTTAGGCGACGGAAAAAATATAGGCATTAACCTTTCTTATTGTGTGCAAACGGCACCGCGCGGGCTTGCCGACGCTTTCATTTTAGGTGAAGAATTTATTGGCAACGATAGCGTTTGTCTTATTCTTGGCGATAACGTATTCCACGGTCAAGATTTAACTAAAGTATTAAAGCGCGCGATTTCAAAAGAAAAAGGCGCTACTATATTCGGTTATCCCGTAAAGGATTCAAGGGAATTTGGCGTTGTAGAATTTGATAAAGAGCGCAAGGTTATTTCTATTGAAGAAAAACCGCAAAATCCAAAATCTAACTATGCTGTACCAGGACTTTATTTTTATGACAATAGGGTGGTAGAGATTGCTAAAAACGTTAAGCCGTCTAAACGTGGAGAGATTGAAATTACTGCCGTTAATAACGCTTATCTTGAAATGGGCGAATTAAGCGTAGAACTTTTAGGTCGCGGTATGGTTTGGCTTGATACGGGTTCGCCACTTGGAATGTATAAAGCAAGCGGTTTTGTTAAAACCGTTCAAGAAATGCAAGGTTATTACGTTTCGTGCATTGAGGAAATTGCCTGGAGGCGTGGCTTTATCACTAAAGAACAACTTTATAAACTTGGCGAAAATCTTAAACAAACGGAATACGGGCAATATTTAATGTCTTTAGCAAAAGGAGAGTAATTCTATGACCATTATTGTAACAGGTGGCGCAGGCTTTATCGGTAGTAACTTTATTTTTTATATGATGGATAAACACCCTGATTATAGAATAATATGTTTAGATAAACTTACCTACGCTGGTAATTTATCCACTTTAGAATCGGTAATAGATAAACCTAATTTTCGTTTTGTTAAAGCGGATATTTGCGATAGAGCCGCGGTTTATAACTTATTTGAAGAAGAAAAACCTGATATTATAGTTAATTTTGCTGCGGAATCGCACGTTGATAGGTCGATTGAAAATCCCGACGTGTTCTTGCAAACTAATATTTTAGGAACGTCGGTACTTATGGACGCTTGTCGTAAATACGGCATTAAGCGTTATCACCAAGTATCAACCGACGAAGTTTACGGCGATTTACCGCTTGATAGGCCTGATTTATTCTTTACAGAACAAACGCCTATACATACAAGTTCGCCTTATAGTTCTAGTAAAGCGGGTGCGGACTTATTAGTTTTAGCATACAATAGAACTTATGGTTTACCCGTAACGATTAGCCGTTGTTCTAATAACTACGGACCTTACCATTTCCCTGAAAAACTTATTCCGTTAATGATAGCAAACGCGTTAAACGATAAATCTTTACCCGTTTACGGCGAAGGTATTAACGTTAGAGATTGGTTATACGTTGAAGACCATTGTAAAGCCATTGATTTAATTATTCATAAAGGTAGAGTTGGCGAAGTTTACAATATCGGCGGTCACAACGAAATGAAAAACATTGATATAGTAAAACTTATTTGTAAGGAACTTGGTAAGCCTGAAAGTTTAATTACTTACGTTACCGATAGAAAAGGTCACGATATGCGTTATGCTATCGACCCAACTAAAATTCATACGGAACTTGGCTGGTTACCTGAAACCAAATTTAAAGACGGTATCAAAAAAACTATTAAATGGTATCTTGAAAACCGTAAATGGTGGGAAGACATTATTAACGGCGAATATCAAAACTATTACGAAAAAATGTATAAAAATAGATAATAAGGCTCTGTCGCCATAAGTAAAAGGAGTTCTATGGAACAAGCGGTTGAAATAATCGATAAAAAAGTGATAGAAAACGCGTTTTTTTCACTTATCCGTTTTGAAATTAGCAAAACGGCGATTGATGATGCCGTAAAAAACTCTATTAACGACAATACTATTTCGCACTTATATTCGCTTGCCAAAAAACACGATTTAGCGCACTTAATTGGCGATGCGCTTGATAAAAGCGGACTTCTACACGTTGACGGCAATTATAAAAATAAGTTTTTAAAAGAGCGTAATCTTGCGCTTTTTAGATACGAACAAATGCGTTTTGAATTTGACGTTATCACAGAGGAGTTTGAAGAAAACCAAATACCTTTTACCATTTTAAAAGGTAGCGCAATAAGAAATTTATATCCTGCGCCTTGGCTACGCACTAGCAGTGATATCGACCTTTTAATCGATGCTAAATTTATACCGCAATTAAAAGTGTTGTTTGTTGATAAACTTGGATATGAATTCAAACGAGAAGGCGACGACACGTATTCTGTTTTTACAAAATTAGGCGTCCATATAGAAATCCACGTTGATTTATCGCGCGATTTTAAAGAAGGTAACTTTAATAGTCAAATTCACGAATATTTGACGGCGTATAATGAT
>JAZURK010000067.1:0-3929 GCA_045606165.1 Christensenellaceae bacterium | reverse complement strand
GTTAACATTGGGGATTGGTGCTTTAGTGGTTGCTTTATTATTCGTGAAACTAAAGACCTTCAACTTTACTCTGCAGCGCCAAGTATGCCTGCTGGTTGGGGTGCGAACTTCAACTCATCAAAATGTGACGTATTCTTTGGTGTTGCTTATCCAACTTTACCAAATGACTTTAGTTTTTAGCAATTTTAACAAAAGAAATTTAAAACCCAAGCGTGCCTAAATTATAGGTGCGCTTAAATTTTGCGATAAATTTTAAAAATAATATATTTTTATTTGACAAACTGTTAAAATAGTGTTAATATACTTAAAAATAAACGCTATGAAGCGAAATAGTAAGTAAATTTTCTTGCTTTTAGAGAGACGCCGTTTGGTGTAAGGCGTTAGAAGAATTTTACCGAACTCGTCGCAGAGCGGTTGCCGTGAAAGGTTAGTAGTGGCAAACGGGAACTCCCGTGAAAGAGTTAGGTGTGTTTGCACCAAAGTGCGCTTATATTAGCGAATAAGAGTGGTACCGCGGAAATAGTTTTTTCTAAACGTTTTCGTCTCTTTGTAACAAAAAAGAGCGAAGCGTTTTTTTTGTTATTTTAAACAGTATTACCTAAAATTTAAAGGAGTTTTATTATGAAAAAAATCGATATTATTGACGTTACGCTTAAAAGACTTTCGGAAGAACGAGAAGTTTCGCTTTTATTCCGTGAAAAATCGGCTATTGCAACTAGCGCGGATTTACTTGGCGCTGACGTTATTGAACTTCCTGCTATTAAAAATTTCCGTGAAGACGCTATCATTTATAAAACTATATCTCAAAACGTACAAAACGCTATTTTAGCAATTCCCGTTGGATTTGATAAGCAAGGTGTTGAAACTGCTTGGGAATGTATTAAATACGCTAAAAAACCACGCCTTCAAGTAGAACTTCCCGTTTCTACTATTCAAATGGAATACCTTTATCACGTTAAGCAAGAAAAAATGCTTGCCAAAATAGTAGAACTTATTAAAACGGCTAAAACCTATGCTCAAGACGTAGAGTTTTCCGCTCTTGACGCAACAAGGGCTGACCTTGATTTCTTATTAACCGCAGTAAAAACCGCTGAAGAAAACGGCGCAACGGTTATTAATATTTGCGATAACGCGGGTTCGTTTACTCCTGAAGAAATTTCTTCTATCGTAGAAAAAATTAAATTAGCGGTTAGCGTTCCCGTTTACGTTCAAGTATCTAACCGCGTATATATGGGCGTAGCGTCGGCGTTTTCGGCAATCACTAAAGGCGCAGACGGTTTAAAATGCGCTATCGCGGGTAAAGATAGCCTTTTAGTTGGTGAAATTAGCGATGCAATTTCCGTTTGCGGTGCAACAATTAATGCAAAAATTAACCTTAACGTTACGAAAATTCACGCTAGTATCGATGAAATTCTTTCTAAAATCAACAGTAAAGATTTAAGCGTTTCAGAAAGCGTAAGCGATAAAAATAAAATTTTACTCGACGCCAGCTCTACTTTAAAAGACGTTATAAGTTCGGCAACCGCACTCGGTTACGACCTTACTGAATCTGACGCGGGCAAAGTATTTAACGCGCTTACTAAAGTATGTGAGAAAAAGGGCGCTATCGGCTCAAAAGAATTTGAAGCGCTTATTGCAAGTAACGCTATGCAAGCGCCTTCAACTTACCACTTTGAAACTTATACTACTACAAGCAGTAACGTTTCTACTTCTATGTCGCAAGTAACGTTAAAAAGAAATGGTGAAATTATTTCTGGCGTAAGCGCGGGTGACGGTCCTATCGACTCTGTATTCCGTGCAATCGAACAATGTATCGGTCACCACTACGAACTTGACGACTTCCAAGTACAGTCTGTAACGGAAGGTAAAGAGGCGTTAGGTTCTGCGCTTGTTAGACTTCGCAACAACGGTAAACTTTACTCTGGTAACGGTACTTCTACCGATATCGTTGGCGCAAGTATTAGGGCGTATATTAACGCGCTTAATAAAATCGTAGCCGAGGAGGCGTAATATAATATGAAAATAGTATTTTCAACCAAAAACGTAAGTAGGGCGTCCTTTTTAGACACTTGTATCTACGCTTACGACTACGGGTTTGAAGGATTTGAAATTTACGACGCCGTAAAAGAAAGAAACGACCATTACGACAGTATTTTAAGGCGCGATAAAATGGCGGATAGCAAGCGCAAACTCGTTAATAGGGGACTTTCAGTATCGGCACTTCGTATGCCTAACGCTATCGAAAGTTCTTTAACAAGTAGCGAACTTGCCGAAAAATACGTAGAAATGGCAAGTTTAGCGGGGGTTTCAAACGTAATCGTTAGCGTAAATGAAAAAGTTTCGTTTGACGTTTTAGACGAAAAACTTTTAAAAGCCGTAAAACTCGCTGAAAAATTAGACGTTAATATCTTGTTTGAAACAATCGGTTATCTTTCTAACACCGAAAACGTTATAGAAATTATCAATCACTTCTCGTCAGCGGTAATAGGCGCGTCGTGGAACGTTAGGGGTACTTATTTCGGCGCGAAAGAATCGGCTGAATCCACTATAAAAACACTTGGCGCTTACGTTAAATACGTGCGTCTTGGCGATATGAAAGGGGATAAGACCGTACTTATCGGCGAAGGCGACTTGGAAGTAGAAAAACTTTTAAACGCCCTTTCTTCACTTAACTACGAAGGCTTTATCGCTTGCGCTTGGAACGAAGAAATTAACGATGCCGATATAGTTTTAACTCACTTTGCTAACTACGTATCTTCGTTAAACCGCGAAAAGAAATCTTTTTCGGGCGAATATTACAATAGGTCTAAAACGGGTACTTTCGTTTGGAAAAAGTACGACGTTATTGACAAAACTTTCTCACAAGTTCTCGATACGATGGTAGAAAACTATCCCGACCAATACGCGTTTAAGTATCCTACTTTAGACTATACTAGAACTTACGAACAATTCCGTCGCGACGTTGACGAATGCGCAGCATCTCTTATTTCGTTAGGCGTAAAAGCGGGCGACCACGTTGCCGTTTGGGCTACAAACGTACCTGAATGGTTTATAACTTTCTGGGCTACTACTAAAATTGGCGCGGTACTCGTTACCGTTAACACCGCTTATAAAATTCACGAAATTGAATATTTACTTAAACAGTCGGATACGCATACTCTCGTAATGATTGAGTATTGTAAAGACATTAACTATAAAGAAATCATTGAAGAACTTTGCCCTGAACTTAAGTCTTTAGAGGCGGGCAAACCACTTTATTCTAAATCGCTTCCTTTCCTTCGTAACGTTGTAACGGTTGGCTTTAATATGGACGGCTGTCTAACTTGGGAACAAATGTTATCTCGTTCTTCACTCGTTCCTATTGAAGAAGTTAGACGTCGCGCGTCGCTTGTTAAACCCGACGACGTTTGCAATATGCAATACACTTCGGGAACGACGGGTTTTCCTAAAGGCGTAATGCTTACCCACCGCAACATCGTAAACAACGGTAAAACGATTGGCGACAGAATGGATTTATCCACCGCCGACCGTATGATGGTACAAGTACCTATGTTCCACTGTTTCGGTATGGTGCTTTCAATGACTTCAATGATGACTCACGGCGGAACGCTTTGTCCTATTCCGTACTTCTCGCCTAAATCGTCACTCGCTTGCGTAAACGACGAAAGAATTACCTGCTTTAACGGTGTTCCAACGATGTTTATTGCAATGTTCAACCACCCTGACTTTGCTAAAACCGACTTTAGTTATATGCGTACGGGTATTATGGCTGGCGCAAACTGTCCTGCTGACTTAATGCGTCGCGCGTCGGTTGAAATGAATATGCGTGAGATTATTTCGGTGTACGGTCAAACGGAGGCTGCGCCTGGTTGTACTATGGGCGAAGTTAACGAAGATATTGACCATAGGGAAGTCGGATCGTAGCCATG
>JAZURK010000066.1:0-2314 GCA_045606165.1 Christensenellaceae bacterium | reverse complement strand
CACTTACTTTTGCACCTATTTTTTCGCTGTGTGACTCGCCATAAATTTCAATAGTTAAATTTTTACCTTTAAAAATTGCCACTGACTTGTCCCCCTATTTTGATAAAATCTTTAAAGAAGTTAGTGTATGATTTACTTACCGCTTCACTATCGGTTATTACACTTTCCCCCTCGCAAAAAGCCGATAAAATTGTAGCCGACATTACCGTTCTATGGTCGTTAAAACCTAAAAACTTTCCACTTTTTACTTCGCCACCGTAAATTGTTAAATTGCCGTTATCGTAACTTGCTAAAACATTGGCGCTTTTTAAATTAGTTAAAATGCCTTCAATTCTATCACTTTCTTTAACGGCTAATCTTGAAACGTTTTTTAATACTGTTTTTCCATTTGAATACGATGCTAATACGCTAATTATTTGAACTAAATCTGGAATATCTTCACAATCAATAGTAATGCCTTTCAAATTGCCTTTTTTAACGAAATAACCATTATCTTTTTCTTCTACTATTGCTGAAAACTCTTTTAATATATCAATTATCCGTCTATCGCCTTGACGTGAATTCTTGTTTAAATTTTTAACTAAAACACCATCACCTAACGCTCCCGCAACAAGCATAAAAGCACTACCCGAATAATCGCCTTCACACGTTAAAACGCTACTTGAAGAGTACTTTTGATTGCCGTAAACGTAATAGCCGTATTCCGTTTTATCAATTTTAACGTTAAAAAGTTTTAAAACGTCTAAAGTGATATTTACGTAATCGTAACTAACTAATTTGCCTTGCAAAATTATTTTACTATCGCCTTGAAGTAGAGGTAAAGCAAAAAGTAGCCCCGTAATATATTGCGAACTAACGTTTGCATTTATAAAATATTCCCCGCTTTTTAAATTGCCTTCTACCTTAAAATTATTTACTTTTCCACCGTTACAATTTAGAGTGTTAACTAAGTCGTCAATAGGTCTACTAAGTAGCCTTTCTTTGCCCGTAAAAGTAGCGTTTACTTTTAAAGCGCAAACGATAGGCAATAAAAACCTTAAAGTTGAACCACTTTCGTTGCAATCTAAAATTGCATTTTGTGTTAATTTATCTACTTTTAAAGAAATATCGTCGCCATTATAAGAATAGTCAAGCCCTAAACTTTTAAGACAATTTAAAGTTGCTAACACGTCTTTTGATTTGCCTACGTTTTTTATAATTTTAGGTTCTCTACTCAAAAATGCGCCTATAATTAGCCTATGTGCGTATGATTTTGACGGTGGACTTTCCACTTCGCCACTTATTTTAGATTTTTTAACTATAACGTCCATATTAAATAATACTATATAATTCTTCTAATTTTACTTTCTCTATTTTTGATAACAAAGTGTTATCTATAACGATAAAATCAACGTATTCGCCGTCGCCCTTTTTATCGTTCTTTAAATATTTTATTAAATCTTCCCTGCTAAAAGGATTAGATAAATCGGCCTTAGATAACTTTATAATTTCTTTCGCTTCATTGTACTTTTCAGTACTTAAAAAGCCCTTTTTATACGAAAATTCTATTGCTAAGTTTATGCCTTTAAGCACGCACTCGCCGTGCGATAACGAATAGTTACTTGCCTTTTCAATTGCGTGGCCTATAGTGTGCCCGAAATTTAAAAGTTTTCTTTCTCCACTTTCTCTTTCGTCATTTTCTACTATTTGCTGTTTTATTTTAATACATTTATAAATTAAATTTTCATTGATACCATCTAAAACGTCTTGCTTGTTTAATAAACCTAAAATAAAAACGTATTTAAATACTTCGCCCATTCCGCTTAATATTTCTCTTTCACTTAAAGTTTTTAAAAAGTCTAAGCAAATATATACGAGCGCTGGTTGATAAAAAGTCCCTACTAAATTTTTTCCACTTTTTAGGTTTATTGCAGTCTTTCCGCCAACGGAAGAATCTACCATTGATAAAAGCGTTGTTGGAATATTTATAAAGGTTATTCCCCTCATATAAGTAGAAGCAACAAATCCACTTAAATCGCCCGTAACACCACCTCCAAAAGCAATAATGGTATCACTTCTTTTAAAATTGTTTTCCGCTAAAAAGTTTAGTATTTCAAAATATTTATTCTCACTTTTATTTTCTTCACCGCTAGGTAAAGTATAGTGAAATATAGTTTTTGTGGAAATATAATTATCTAAGACGTTTCCATATAATTTTTCAACGTTACTATCGGTAATTATAGCAACTTTATCGCCTTTTATTAAAGATAAATAATTATTTAATTTTGATAACGATTTTTCAATTACTACGCTATAATTTTTAGACGCATTAACC
>JAZURK010000065.1:0-2971 GCA_045606165.1 Christensenellaceae bacterium | reverse complement strand
TGTGATTTCGTTGTTAAAAAAATTAGAAGAAGATTTTAAGGAGATATTAAAATGCGTAAATTCGTAATTACAATTGATGGAAAACAATATGAAGCGTGTGTTGAAGAAGTAGGCGTAGACGGTAGCGTTGTTGCTGCTCCTGTTGTTACAGCAGCACCTGTAGCTGAAGTAAAACCTGCTCAAGCACCTAAAGCAGCGCCTAAAGCAAGCGCTCCTGTAAACGGCACTAAAATGGAAGCTCCAATGCCTGGTATGATTAAAGCGTACAAAGTAGCAGAAGGCGCTACCGTTAAAGAAGGTGACGTAGTTCTCGTTCTTGAAGCAATGAAAATGGATAACGATATGACTGCTCCTTGCGCAGGCGTAGTATCTTTCAAAGCCGCTGTTGGCTCTAACGTTGATACCGGCGACGTAATGGCTGTTATTAGCTAAAAGGAGAGTTTATGTTCGGTTTATCACTAATTTGTAGTGAGTTTTGGGGACAGGTAGTTACTTCACTTCAAAATTTATGGGAAAGCACGGGTATCTTCGCTTTATTTAGTGGCGAAGCGTCTTGGCAAAATCTCGTAATGGTAGCTATTTCTTTCGTTCTTGTTTATCTCGCTATCGTTAAAAAGTTCGAACCGCTTTTATTACTTCCTATAGCGTTCGGTATGTTTATCGTTAATATTCCTGGTGTTTACAAAATCTTATTTGGTACTAAAGGCTACATATTAACCGATACTCTTACAAACGTTGAAGTTGCTAGGGGTACTTTAAACGAACTTATCGATTTATTTGCAAAAGCAGGTTATACCGTTTCTTCAATAGGGGATATATCTTCTCTTTTAGAAACGACTACCGTTAATTTACCTAACGGTTACGTTTGCATGCCTGGTATAGTAGAAGCATCGTCAAGCACAATCGTTGCTGACTTTGGTCTTTTCTATTATATATATAAGGGTGTTGACTGGGTTATCTTCCCACCAATTATCTTCCTTGGAATTGGTGTTATGACTGACTTTGGTCCACTTATTGCTAACCCTAAAAGTATGCTTATCGGCGCTGCTGCGCAACTTGGTATTTTCATTACCTTCTTTGGCGCAAGGCTTATCGGTTTCCACGAATGGGAAGCGGGCGCTATAGCAATTATCGGTGGTGCTGATGGTCCTACGGCTATTTACGTTACTAAAAAACTTGCTGAAGATTTACTTCCAGCGGTTGCTATTGCAGCGTACTCGTATATGGCTCTTATACCATTAATTCAAAAACCAATTATGCGTCTTTTCACAACTAAAGAAGAACGCGCTATCAAAATGAAACAATTACGTAAAGTTTCTAAAGTAGAAAAAATCGTATTTCCACTTTTAGTTTCATTAGTAGTTGGTTTAATACTTCCAGACGCAATGCCTCTTTTAGGTATGCTTATGCTCGGTAACTTAATGAAAGAATCGGGCGTTACTGATAGACTTGTTGATACTGCTAAAAACGGTCTTATGAACACTGTTACAATCTTCCTTGGCGTAATGGTTGGTTCTAAAGCCGTAGGTTCTATTTTCTTATCAATTCAAACGTTAGAAATCATCTTCCTTGGTTTAGCGGCGTTCTGTATGGGTACAATCGGTGGTTTATTAGTAGCAAAACTTATGAACAAGTTGTCTGGTGGTAAAATTAACCCACTCATCGGTTCTGCGGGTGTTTCGGCTGTTCCGATGGCTGCAAGAATTTCGCAAGACGTTGGTCGTGAAACCGACCCTAACAATCACCTTTTAATGCACGCTATGGGTCCAAACGTAGCAGGTGTTATCGGTTCAGCAATCGCAGCAGGTGTTTTACTTGCTTTATACGCTTAATTTTAATAGGAGAATACTATAATGGCAAAAAAAGTATTAATTACTGAAACAATTTTACGTGACGCCCACCAATCACAAGCGGCTACGCGTATGAAATTAGAAGAAATGATTCCTATGCTTGAAAAACTCGACGATATGGGTTTTTATTCAATCGAAGCATGGGGTGGCGCAACTTTCGATAGTTGTTTACGTTTCCTTAACGAAGACCCTTGGGAAAGACTTCGTATTTTAAGAAAACACATTACAAAAACACCTATCCAAATGTTACTTCGTGGTCAAAACTTACTTGGTTATAAACACTATGCTGACGACGTTGTTGAAAAATTCGTTGAAGCGTCTATCAAAAACGGTGTAACCGTAATTAGGGTATTCGATGCGTTAAACGACGAAAGAAATATGGAAGTAGCAATGAAGGCTATTAAAAAGTACGGCGGTATTTGCGAAGCAACTATCTGCTATACTACAAGCCCAGTACATACTAACCAATATTTCATTGAAAAAGCAAAACTTTTAGAAGATATGGGCGCTGATAATATCTGTTTAAAAGATATGGCTAACATTATTCTTCCTTATACTGCTTATGAAATCATCAAGGGTATGAGGGAAGTTTTAAAACCAGAAACTAAAATTCACCTTCACACACACAATACAACGGGTACAGGTGAAATGGTATACCTTAAAGCAATCGAAGCTGGTTGCGATATCGTTGACTGCGCTTTATCTGCAATGGGTAACGGTACTTCTCAACCTGCAACTGAACCTTTCGTTGCTACTTTAAAGGGTACTGAATACGATACGGGTATTGATATTGAAAAGTTAATTCCTATCAACGAACACTTCAAAAAAGTTGCTGAAAGACTTGAAAAAGACGGTATTTTAAACCCTAAAGTTCGTGGCATCGACGTAAATACTCTCGTTTACCAAGTTCCAGGTGGTATGCTTTCTAACCTTATGTCTCAACTTAAACAAGCAGGCAAACTTGAACTTTTAACTGAATGTCTTGCAGAAGTTCCTAACGTAAGAAAGGACAGTGGTTATCCACCGCTCGTTACTCCATCTTCACAAATCGTTGGTACTCAAGCTGTTCTTAACGTTTTACAAGGTCAACGTTACAAAATGGTAACTAAAGAATTCAAAGG
>JAZURK010000064.1:0-2303 GCA_045606165.1 Christensenellaceae bacterium | reverse complement strand
CTTTCGTAAATTTCAAGTTTTGGTAAAGTAAAATGAACGTAGCCGTCTTTACGGGTAAACGGCAATTCTTGCTTGCCGTAAACGGTTGAAACTGAAGAAATAGGTTTTTCTTCTTTAACCTTAAATTCAATTTCGTAAAGTGGCGCAACTCTATCTATCATCATACTTCTTTCGTGCATAGGTCCCGTCATATTAGTAAGGTGTAAATACCTAACGCCCTTTTTATCTTCAACGTAAAAGCAAGGTACTGCGCCTAAAGTATCAAATGCAATAACAGGTCCGTCGCCCGCCATATCGCAAACTGAAGTTAAAAGGTTTTTAAGGTCGATAAGTCCTTGTCTTGCATAGATTTGACCAGGTCTAAAACCTAACCAATAAACGTAGCCGTTACCATATTTTTTACGAGTGAGCGCTGGTGGGTTTCCTTCAGGGAATTCTAAAGCGTCGCCCCTTTCACCGCCAGCAGGTAAGTATAATTCCGCTAAAACTTCGGTATCAAAATGCGGATTAGTTCTTACGTAGTACATAGTTACAGGGAATACAAGCCTTACAACTTGGTCGGATATAGGAATTACAGGCGTTTCATCCGCCTTCATATTAGGTAAATCTTTAACGAGTTTAACGTACGCTTCAGGGATAGGTGCGTAAGGGTAAACTTTAGCCGATTCTCTATATTCCCTAGAGTGGATATCAATAAGCGTTCTATCGTTTTCGGCAATAAAGTCAACGCCGATAAAATCGCTTAAAGCAAATTCGTTTGTCTTTTCGTTTTTAGCGTTAATTCTTGAAAAATCAGGACCGCAAATGATATTTCCGCCCTTACTTACGAAGTCTTTAAGGATTTTTTCCGTTCTTTCGTTTATAAATCCCGCTTGCGGAAGGTAAAGCACCCTATAGCCTTCTAACCTTTTTTCGCTTAATTGAGTGTCGAAAATACAGTCGAACTGTCTACCAGATTTTGCAAGCATTTCAACAACGCTTTCATAGTCGCCTTCAAGTGTTTTGTAATCAACAGGAGAGTTATTGGTAAGCGTTGATGCTGAACAAACAATGGCTAAATCTCTAACGGGCGCGGTGCGGTAATACATATTAGTGTGATTTTTAATATTTTCGCAAACGATTTTAAGTTTATCGCAACCCGTGGTATCGAAGAAGTAACTTGTAGCCGATTCTAAAAACGGAGTAGTGCCGAACATAGCCTCGCCCATACCCGAAACAAGCGCCTCATCAGTGCCGTGGCTACGCATATTGTAGTAAGGCCCGATAGGGCAGTAGGCGTAAGAAATACGCTTTTCCGCTTCGCCTAAACGCCATAAAGTAGACATCTTCCAAAAGTTAGAGTTAGGTCTATAACCTTCGCCCGAGTTAGTCCCTTCGGCAAACACCATATTGAGTTCTTTATTGCCCATACGTCCGTCGCCAAGTCTTTGACCGCGTGAGTTTATAATAAGCGGAACGCCGTATTTTTGAGTAACGGTATGCACCGCTTTTATTACGTTATACATACGCGCGTTTCTATAATCTATAAGTTTTTGTAAGTTTTCGCTAGTTTTTGATTCAATATCGGGAAGTTCTTCGCCGTACATTTCGCGCCAACCCTTTTTACAGTTTTCGCAATAGCACCTTTGAACGTACCAAGCAGGCGCGTCTAAATACACCGCGTCGGTATTATAAAGCGAAATTTGTTCATCAATACCAACAAGCATTGCGTTAACGAAATCGTCGCTACTTAAACAACCTATATAGTGCATTTTGTTGAACATATAAGGATTGCCGTCTTTATCCCTATAAACCCAGTCGGGGTGCAATTCGTAAACGTCTTGATACATAACGCCACCAAAGTGGTTGTACGAACAAACCATACCGCCGTTTTCGTGGAAGTATTTACAAACGTCGCCGTAAAAGTCTTCTTCAGGTTTCATACCTTTATATTTAGGAAGGGCTTTTGATTCTTTATAAAAGTGCGCGCCCCAACCAATCGCAGGATATCTAACGAAGTTCGTGCCCATAGCTTGAACGGCATCCCAAACTTGCTTTGGCGTTTTCCACTGTGGCATTTCGTTTTCTTCAACGATAGCAAGTGGCGTTTCACGGAATTTTTGATACCAAGGAAGTTCATCAGAGCTACGCCAGTCAGCGCGCATAAGTTCAAGTTCTTCTTGGGTAGGAATATCGTGTTTGATTTTAACCATAAAAGTTTCTCCTTCTTTATTAATCTTATTGTATCATAAATTTTAATAAAAGACATTACCTTTTACGCTAAAAATATTACTTTTTTTGCATTAAGACAAATAGTTTTATTA
>JAZURK010000063.1:0-3726 GCA_045606165.1 Christensenellaceae bacterium | reverse complement strand
CAATATAATTTATAATAGTATCGGCGATATTGGTAAAATCAATTTTACCGCGCAAGGTACGATTCAAACGAAAGGGGATTTATCCCTTATAAAATTTTCCTATAACGACGGCGAATCTGTTGCCGACTATTCTTTCAGTATTTTAAAAAACAACGTTATAAGGCTTACTAAAAAAGGCGACGTTAACTACGTTTTAGTTTTTGATGAAACAGCGCCTTACGATACGTTTGCCGACTCAATGGGTTTTAAACTTCCAATCACTCTTATCACTAAAAAAGTTAACGTTGATTTAACCGAAAAGGCTTTAAGTCTTTTTCTCGATTACAACTTAAACGTTGGCGGTAATATTACTCAAGAAAAAATTAATTTCAAAGCAATTTTTTAATTTCAAGGACTTTATTATGAAAATCAAATATTTTGGACACTCGTTTATGCTAGTGGAAGGCAGCGATTATTCAATCGCTCTCGACCCGTACGGCGAAATCGGTTTAGACGTTCCCGTTGTTAATGCCGATTACGTTTTTTCATCGCACTCTCATTACGACCATAACAATTTTACCGCGGTTCTAGGTGCAAAACTCGTAGAAAAAACCGACGGACGTTTTACGGTAATTCCGTCTTATCACGATAATGAAAACGGTAGATTAAGGGGTAAAAATAATATTTTACTATTTAATCTTGACGGAGTAAATCTTGCATTTATGGGGGATTACGGCGAAGATAGTAACGATGACGTCGTATCTAAACTTTACGGCGTAGATATTTTATTTATTCCCGTTGGCGGTAAATATACGATTGACGGCGGAGTGGCGAAATCTTACGTTGATAAAATAAAACCTAAAGCGGTAGTGCCTATTCACTACAAAATTAAAGGTAGCACCGTTGATATTAAAGGCGTAGATAATTTTTTAAAGTATTTTGGCGAATTTAAAACGGTAAACTCTCCGTTTGAGTATAATTTTGATAAGGGCGTTATAGTTGTTAAGCCTGAAAAGGAGGAATTATGAATTACACAAGGGAATATCTTGAAAAATCCGCAGGTGTTGAAGAGTTAAGGACTATTATGAGAAGTTTAGGTGGAACGCCAAGACTTCTTAATAAAAAACAACTTATCGAGCAAATTTTAAAACTTCAAAAAGGCGAATCAGTACCCGAAAAACAAAGCAATAGGGGTAGAAAACCGCGCGATTATAAAATTCCGCAACAAAACGAATATCCTAATGATAATTTCGAAGATGCGCAAGTAGAAGTTAAAGAAGACGCGCAAGATTTAGATGAAGGCGTTTCGTATATCAAAGGTATTTTAGAATTACACGTTGAAGGTTACGGCTTTTTACGCGGTGAAAATTATGAATCCGACCCGTCTTCCGACGTACACGTTTCAAAAGCCACTATTAAGTATTTTAGACTTCGCAAGGGCGATTATATAGAAGGCACGGCGGAAAGACAAAGGGATAATAGCACTCCGTCGCTCAAAAGCATAAAAACTCTCAACGGTAAACCTTTTTCACTTTCCGTTAATAGACCTAACTTTGACGAGTTAACCGCTTGCTATCCCGACGAAAGAATTACCCTTGAAAGAAAGGACGACGAAAGCGACTTATCCATTAGAGCAATCGACTTGCTTTGTCCAATCGGTAAAGGACAAAGGGGCTTAATAGTTGCTCCGCCTAAAGCGGGTAAAACTACGCTGATTAAAAAAATAGCAAAGTCTATTGAAATTAATAATCCCGAAGTTCATTTAATCGTGCTTTTAATCGACGAGAGACCTGAAGAAGTAACCGACTTAAAACGCTACGTTAAAGGTGAAGTAATTTACTCTACTTTCGATGAAATTCCCGACCACCACGTTAGGGCAGCGGAACTTGTTTTAAATAGAAGCAAACGCCTTGTGGAAATGGGTAACGACGTTGTTATTTTAATAGACTCGATAACAAAACTTTCAAGGGCGTATAACTCAATCGTACCAACTAGCGGTAAAACGTTATCGGGCGGTATCGACCCGATTGCTTTATATGCGCCTAAAAAATTCTTCGGCTCGGCTAGAAATATTGAAAACGGCGGTAGTTTAACTATACTTTCAACAGCGCTTGTTGATACGGGCTCGAAAATGGACGACGTTATTTACGAAGAATTTAAAGGTACGGGTAATATGGAAATTATTTTATCCCGTCAACTTTCGGAAAAAAGAATTTTCCCTGCAATCGACCTTTACCGTTCGGGAACAAGACGAGACGAACTTTTACTTACCGAGGAAGAACAAGACGCGTCTTTTGCTATTCGCAGATTTTTAGATAACGACGTAAACGGCTTGCAAAACTTACTTGATATGTTCAAACGTACCGAAAACAACGAAGAATTCGTTAAAAAAGCGCCTGTTTGGTGCAAAATGATGTCTAATCAATCAAAAAATTAAGGGGAGAATTACAAATGAAGTATAAATCTATAGGTATGGTTGTCGCTATGGATAAAGAGATTTCTCCATTTTTAGATAAAATGGGTAAATCTTTAAAAACTCAAGTTGTAGGCGGACATACCGTATTTTCTTATAAAATCAACGGCAAAGACGTGTATCTTATTAAAAGTGGAATCGGCGAAATTTACGCGTCGTCGTCTACTGCAATTTTAATTAACGTATTTAAGTGCGACTTGATTTTAAACTTCGGTGTGTGCGGAAGTTTAGTTAATAAAGTTGGCGTTATGCAATCAGTTGTAGTTAAAGGGGTTGTTCACTATGATTTCGATTTAAGCGAAATTGATAAAGTCCCCGTTGGTCAATACCCTAATTACGATAGTCCTATAATGGCTACTAATACCGAATTAATTAATTTAGCAACTTCGATAAGAGGCGAACTTAAAGAAGTTATTTGCGCGTCGGCGGACAAGTTTGTTTCTAAATCTAAAGTAAAGAAATACTTGAATAAAAAATACGGTGCGGAAGTTTGCGATATGGAATGTGCGGGCGTGCTTTTAACTTGTAACACCGCTAAAATTCCTTGTCTTATTATAAAAGCCGTTTCGGACGGGAAAGGCGGAGTAGAAGAGTTTAATAAAACTGTAAAATCGGCGTCAAAAGTATATATTGATACCGTTAGTAAAATTTTAGAAACTGTTTAAGGTGAATTATGGTTAAAGTTAAAAGTTATTTCGATAAAGAAAAAGTATTAAAAATTACCAAACAAGCGCAAATAAAATCATTTGTAATGTCAATGATTTTAGCGGTTGTTATGGTTGCTATTGCTGTTTTAAATTTTGTTACTGCGCTTACTAAAGAAAAAATTGATTGGTTTGGCGTAGTGTTTAGCGGTATTATACTTTTAGTTACCTTCTTTCTTTTAAGGTCTGCTATAAAAACTTTTAAGTATAGCGGTTTAAATGCGGTTAAGGAAATGCACGTTGAAGATGGACCTATTGAATTAGAATATGTTTTCAAGGATAATAAAGTAGAAGTTACTACTACTAAAAACGACGTAGCGAAATTAAAAACCGTGATGTATAAATACATTACAAACGTAAAATTAGACGGTAAAGGCATTGCAATCTACCTTAACAATAACGATATGTTCTATATTTACGATACCGACTTTATTGAAGGCAACAAACAAAAACTTGCCGTTACTTTTTCAAAACTAGGCATTAAAGTTAAGTAATTTTTTAAATAGACCTTGAATATATTAAAATATATTCGAGGTTTAAAATTGCGTAGTTATAAAAATAAAAAAATTG
>JAZURK010000062.1:0-3177 GCA_045606165.1 Christensenellaceae bacterium | reverse complement strand
CGCGTATATAGTGTGTATTAAATTTTAAGTTTTTCGTTATGTTTAGCCGTTTTTTTAACAGCTGGATTGAGCGGAGCAGACGCTCTGCGCCCCGTAGCGTTAGCGTAGGCAGTACGGTTGACTTGCCCCCTTGACTAGCTTTCAGTTTACAGCTGAGCTAACGGCGCGTATATAGTTTTTGTTGAGTTAGCCTATTGGTTATAATACAATCTACCGCCTTTTGTCAAACGAATAAACCTATTTAATAAAATAAAAAATCTTTTTATCGTAAATCAATTTACAAGACCTTTTTTATATGATACTATATAATTACAATGTTGCAGTTGCAACAATTTTGGAGTTTTATGAAATACGCTAACTGTCCTTTATTCAACGGAATAACCGATACAAACTTAAAACATATGCTTGCTTGTTTAAAAACCAAAGAAGTTAAATACTTTGGTGGCGAACTTATTTGTTCGTATAACGACAAGTCTAACGTTTTAGGTGTTTTACTTACGGGTAAAGCGTACGTTAAAAAACTCGACCGCGACGGCAACTACACTATTTTAGAAACTTTAACTAAAAATTCGGTATTTAGCGATAAATTTGCATACACGGCAACCGACCTTAACTGCATTGAAGTTTACGCTAGTGAATCAACTACCGTTATGTTTATCGACTTTAATAGCGTGTTTAAACGTTGCCCTAACGCGTGCGAACACCACTCGCAACTCGTACTTAATCTTATGCAAGTTATTATTGATAAATCCAAAAACCTTTCGCAAAGGGTTGAACTTTTATCTAATAAAACCATAAAAGATAAGATTTTAAGTTATTGTAGCATTATGGTGCACTCGCTTGAAAGCAATACCTTTACCCTACCTATGTCGTACACCACTTTTGCCGAATACCTTTGCGTTGATAGGTCGGCTATGATGCGCGAACTTAAAAAACTTAACGATAAAGGCATATTATCGGTAAATAAAAAACAAATTACCGTTTTATCAAGCGAGTATATTTAAAGAAATTTTCGGCATACTTACGGTATGCTTAAACTAAAGTTTAAAATAATAATTTTAGCGGTTGTAGCATTTACATCCGCTTTATTTTTTAATAAAACCGTTGTTTCGGCAAGCGAAACCTTCCTAACGGTAATTGCAGGAAATAAAACTTACGAATTTTTGCCTTTCGAAATAGGCAATTACAACGGAAACTATTATTTAAAAAACGGTGAGACGGTAGTTGACGGAATTTATTTAGACACTATCGTTAGACCTACTGATTCTCAAGTAGTTTTTAAAGACAACGGCGAATTTTATCTTACCGAACATAAAAACGGCAAGCAAATTTTAAAAGAGCAACTTATTCGCGATATAAATTATGCTTTAAACAATCAAAAATCAACGGTTACTGCAAATTTTACCCCTATCCCCCCTACCGTAACAAAATTAGACTTGCAAAAAAGAACGGTACTGCGCTCTACTTTTACTACTTCTTTCCCATATTCAACTGAAGAAAGGAAACACAATATCCATTTAGCGGGCAGTAAAATTAACGGAACTAAACTTAAAAACGGCGAAGAGTTTTCGTTTAATAAAACGGTGGGCGCTAGAACGGAAGAAAACGGCTTTAAAACGGCTAAAGTTATACTAAACGGCTCTTTTGTCGACGGCGTAGGCGGTGGGGTTTGTCAGGTGTCTTCTACCCTATATAATACCGCTATTCTTTCAGGGCTAACAATCACCGAGCATCATAACCACAGTTTGCTAGTAAGTTACGTTGAACCGTCTTTTGACGCTATGGTAAATTCAAGCGGTAGCGATTTAAAGTTTATAAATACCACAGGCGAAGATATATACATTTCAGCGACAACACAAAACGATAAAATCACTTTTAACGTTTACGGCGTACCGCAAGCGGAAACTTACGAAAGAGTTTCGGTAGTTAAAAACACTATTCAGCCCGAAGAAATCCTTGAAGTTGAAGACGATACTTTACCGATTGGCGAAAGAGTCGTTAGCGAATACCCTAAAAACGGAGTTGAAAGTGAAGGATATTTAATCAAGTACGTTAACGGAAAAAGAATTAAAACCATAAAACTTCGCTCGGATAAGTATAAAGCAATGCGCGGTAAAGTACTTATCGGTACTTTAGATAGCACCGCTTTAAGCGAGCCTATTACCGAAATATAATTTGACAAAATTAAAAAAAACTGCTAATATAATAACATTATGATTAAACACTTTTATGGAAATTTAGAATACAACAAAGCAAAAAGAAGAAGCGCTATAATGTTAAGCGCTATCCTTTCTATATGTATATTAGGTACGGTATCAATATTTGTTTTAAGTAAGGACTATTTTTATATAGTTTTCTTCGCCGCGTTTTTAATTATTCCGTTTTTTGCTATTCCGTCTACGTTTAAGCATTATCCCGTAAACGGTAAACCGCTAGTTACCATTACCGATAAAGATATAACTATCGGCAAAGAAAGCGTTAAAATTAAAGATATTATCCGTATTAAATGTATAATTGAACTTCCTAAAAGTAAACTTGACTCTGAAAACAAAATCTATTTAGAAGAAATGAAAACGGCAAAACCCGAAGACATTTATTTTGGTAGTTTTGATATAACCACAAGAGACGCTCAAGGCAAAATCAAAATCGTATACGGTCATATAGATAATTTAATTAGCGCGATTGAAACGGCTTACGAAGTTGGCGTAAAACACGTTATACTTACCTATGCAATAAAAAAATTAACCGCTGAATCTGAATACGATTTTAAAGGCGAACTAGCAAAATCAAGAGAAAAAGAATTTCAAACGGCGTCTAGAAAATCTAAAACGAAACACTTAATATAAAACGTTTTTGTCGGTAAAATACCATAAAATCAACACGCAACAACAAATAAAAAAATTATTTTAAAAAATTTTGTAAAACTATGTAATTTTATTTGCGCTTTTAATTATATTGTGATAAAATACATAAGCAATGCGGCTGTGGCGGAACTGGCAGACGCATAAGACTAAGGATCTTATGAAGGCTACTTCGTGCAGGTTCAAGTCCTGTCAGCCGCACCAAGTCTTAATAGGTTGAACCACTTTACCGTTGGTAAGACGTTCGGCCTATTTTGTTTTATGGAAGAGTTTGAGCAATTTGTTTTATATAAATAAATTTTTAATAAGGCGAATA
>JAZURK010000061.1:0-2160 GCA_045606165.1 Christensenellaceae bacterium | reverse complement strand
GAATATAAACTTACCAACGTGCATTGATATGCAAATTTTGATAACCCCGATTTCTTCTGCTTTGTATTTAATCCAAGATATATCAATAAGGTTTTTAACTTCGCTAGGGATTTTACCGTAGTTATCAACAAGCGAACTTTCAACCCTTTCCCTATCCGCAATCGACGATATTTCAGCGATTTGCTTATACGCGTCCATACGCGCGCTTTCGTTTTCAATATAGTCGTCAGGGATATACGCGTCGGCTTTTATTTCAAGTTCTAACTCTTCACCCATAGTCCTTTCGCCAAGTTCTTCTTTTAAGAGTTTACTGTATAGTTCGTAACCTACTTTATCCATATGTCCGTGCTGTTCTTTACCGAGAACGTTGCCAGCACCGCGAATTTCTAGGTCGCGCATAGCGATTTTATAACCGCTACCCATATCGGTATATTCCATAAGCGCCTCTAAACGCTTATACGCTGGCTCGGTTAAAATTTTACCCTCGGTATAAGTAAAGTAAGCATACGCGAGAAGATTACCCCTACCAACCCTACCTTTTAATTGGTAGAGTGTTGAAAGACCAAGCATATCGCTACTTTCAACGATTAAAGTGTTAGCCCTTGGCATATCTATGCCGTTTTCTATAATGGTGGTGGCAATCAACACGTTGCCTTCGCCACGATAAAACGACGCTATGTTATTTTCAAGTTCCCTTTCCTTCATTTGCCCGTGCGCCACAACGATTTTAGCCTCGGGTACTATTTGAGAAATTTTATCCGCAAACTTATAAATACTGTCTACCCTATTATATAGTATAAACACTTGTCCATCGCGCGAAAGTTCCCTAACTACCGCGTCTTTTATAAGCGAATCGGTAAGTTCCGCAACCACAGTTTGCACGGGAAGTCTTTGCTTTGGCGGAGTGTTAATAGTGCTTATATCCCTTATTCCCGACAACGATAAATGTAAAGTTCTAGGAATAGGCGTTGCAGATAACGTTAAAGTATCTACGTTTTCTTTTAAAGTTTTAAGTTTTTCTTTATGTTCAACGCCAAAACGTTGTTCTTCGTCAATCACTAAAAGACCTAAATCTTTAAACTTAATATCTTTAGAAAATAATCTATGCGTGCCGATAACCACGTCCACTTCGCCGTTTTTGATTGCGGTAATAGTTTTATTTTGACTTGCGGGCGTTCTAAACCTATTTAAAACGGCTATTCTAACGCCAAAGTTTTCAAACCTTGATTTAGCAGTCATAAAATGTTGCTCGCTTAAAATGGTAGTTGGCGCAATTATTGCAACTTGTTTGCCGTCCATTACCGCTTTAAAGCAAGCGCGAAGCGCCACTTCCGTTTTGCCAAACCCTACGTCTCCGCAAAGAAGTCTATCCATAACCTTACTACTTTCCATATCCCTTTTAATTTCTTGGGTGGAAATAAGTTGGTCTTCAGTCTCTTCAAACTCAAAAGAATTTTCAAACTCGTAAGTAAGCGCGTTATCTTCGCTAAAGATAAAACCTTTAGCGCTTTTTCTTTCAGCGTAGAGTTTTTTAAGGTTGATAGTCATTAAACTTATAGACTTTCTAACCCTAGCCTTTATTCTTTCAAATTCTCCGCTACCAATTTTATTTAAGGTTGGATTTTCGCCCCCGCCGAGATATTTTGAAAGTTTATCCATTTGGTCGATAGAAACGTAAACTCTATCGCCACCGTAATATTCAAGTTCTACGTAAGCAAAAGTACCTTCGATTGTGGATATTTTTTTTACGCCCTTAACTAAACCTATACCAAAGTTTTCGTGCACGGCAAAATCGCCCACGTTAGGCGCAGAGAATAAATCCCCACGCTTTTTCTTCAGCGTTTTTCGTTCGGGTTTCTTATTGAAAATATCCCCCGCGCCAATTACTGCAAGTTTTGTTTCGTGGCGAATAAACCCCTTGTCAAGCGGACAAATAGTTACGGTAATATCGCCTATTTCTTCGCCTAATCGTTCTTGATAGAAAGCAGGGATTTTCCTAGACTTTAAATCAAAGTAAAGGCGTTTTGCGTCTTCTTCGTTACTAGCGCAAAGAATAACTTTATAGTCGCTTAAACTCCAATTTTTAACGTCGGCGTACAAACTTTCCATATCTAGCCAATACCTAAAGTCGGATCGTAGCCATGTCGTTCTGTGGGCCAA
>JAZURK010000060.1:0-2057 GCA_045606165.1 Christensenellaceae bacterium | reverse complement strand
CAATAATTTGTCTTCCTAAGACCGCTTGGCCTCCGACTTGTCTTTTAAACACCGGCGAAATAGACAAGGCTTGGGAAATTTTAAATAAAGACGGCGGACTTGTTGTTTGTGATATTCGTGAAACCGAAACGTCTATAACCGATTTATATATGGATATGATTGAAGCAATGGCTAAACGCGATGGCAAAACTGTCGTTCGCGAAGAAATCGACGTTCCAAAAAAATTCGACTTTAGAATGTTCCAACCAAAAAAGAAGAAATAATATGGAAAAAAGTTTAGATTTAATAATAACTGAAAATTTAAAGAAAGAAATTGAGCAATCGGGCTTAAAGAAAAGTGAAATAGCAGACAGTGTAGGAATATCAAGGGCAACACTTTCGCAGTATCTTTCGGGTAGGGCGCAACCAACTCTTGCCACTTTGGCTAAATTATGTAAAGTGTTAGATTGTTCGGCAGATGATATTTTAGGTTTAAAATAACTAACAAGGCTTGGGGTTAAATAAAACCCCAAGCCTTATTTTTATATATAGATTTTATCAGCAATGCAACAAATGTTGCGCTTCATAGCATAGCGCTTCATTGTGCTTATGCACTACTTAATGCGCCGTTAGGCGTGCTTCATTTAAAAAGGTAACAACTTTATGTTGCTACCTTTTTATTATATTGCCGCGTTAAGTGAATTTTGTTTTTTATACTCGTGCGGGGTAAGATTATATTCCTTTTTAAAAAGATTGCAAAAGTACGCCGAAGTTGAAAAGCCGACTAAATACGAAATTTCGCTTATAGATTTATTGCTATTAAGTAGGTAGTTAACAGCGTTTCTTAACTTGATTTTATTTAAAAAGGTGGTAAACTGCATACCCGTTTCCCTTTTAAAAAGCCTACAAAGATAACTTTTGTTTACGTAAAACTTTTCAGCAACGTCTTTAAGCCCCGAAATTGTATTGTAATTATTATTTACGTATTCGATAATCTTGTTAGTATAGCCTTTTGTTTGTATAACGGATTTTACGGCTTCTGGGCTTTCTTTTAAGATTTTCAAAATCTCGGCAAGGTGTAAAAAGGCGTCCCCTTCAATTTTTTCCGCTTGGTTTTTTTGCATTACGTTTATAAGTCTTAAAATTTCTTCAAACTGCTCTTTAGTTGGCTTAACGTGATTTTTATTAAAACACTCAAGCAGTTGATTAATCGCGGTAGGGGTAAAGTA
Organism: Christensenellaceae bacterium; assembly: GCA_045606165.1. Lineage (GTDB taxonomy): Bacteria > Bacillota > Clostridia > Christensenellales > Borkfalkiaceae > HGM11412. Next base: position 849 of record JAZURK010000060.1, on the reverse strand, counting down.
TTTTTTTAAAAATTCGTCACTAAACGAAATAAGCGCCCTATAACAACCAAATCCACCCGTTTTGTGTAGTTTTTCGCTAGAAATTAAAACTACTTCCCCCGCGTTTACGTTAAAAAAGTCGCTTTCAATAAAATAACTTTTAGTACCGCTTATTAAAACGTAAATCTCGTAACTTTTATGCGCGTGCATCGACGGCATTTGCGCGTTTTTATTGCTGATTTCTACCGCCACGCCAAACTTATTATAATAACTAAAATCCATAATTACCTTAAAAGTCAATATTTTTATATTTATTATAACATAAGTGCAAAATTTTGCAACAAATTTATAAAATATTGTAGGATAATTATTATAATAAATTTCAAGGAGATTGATTTTATGCAATTTGTAGACAAAAAAGTTAAAGATATAAACATTGCCTATATCGGCGGTGGCTCACGTGGTTGGGCTTGGGGGTTGATGAGCGACCTTGTTGCCTGCGACGATATGAGCGGAAAAGTTTATTTATACGATATTGATAGACCTTCTGCAGAACGCAACAAAATTATAGGCGAAAAATACAATTATGCTAAAGGAGCAAAGTCGAAATGGGAGTACGAAGTTAGCGATACTCTTGAACAAGCGTTAGAGGACGCTGATTTTGTCGTTATATCCATTATGCCGGGCGGATATGAAGAAATGCGTTCTGACGTTCATGAGCCAGAAAAATTCGGAATATATCAATCGGTTGGCGATACGGTAGGACTTGGTGGCATTATTAGAACGTTAAGAACTGCGCCGATGCTTGAAAAAATAGCTTTAGCAGTTAAAGAAAAATGCCCTAATGCTTGGGTAATAAATTATACAAAC
>JAZURK010000059.1:0-2969 GCA_045606165.1 Christensenellaceae bacterium | reverse complement strand
TTCAGTCACGTAATTATCATTAGGACAAATAACGTAAACTTCGTGCCCTTCTTTAAGCAATCTTTCACAAAGTTCAAATCTATAAATGTAAATACTTAACCCAGTATTACCTATCAAAGCTATTTTCATTATTCATTTTCCTTTTTGGATTGTTTTGGGGCTTTTTTCGCTTTTTGGGATTGTTTTTCAGAGTCGTTGCCACGGCGACTAAACACGCACGCCACCGTTTGGAACATAAGCTTTACGTCAAACCAAATTGATGCTTTTTTTACGTAATACGCATCCATAATGGCTTTATTTTTATAATAAACGTCGTCTCTGCCGTGAACTTGGGCATAGCCTGAAATTCCCGGGCGCATTTTAAAGACACCTAATTTTTCGCGCATATCGTTGCATTTTTCTTCAGTCACAACGAGTGGGCGATAACCAATAACCGACATCGTGCCGATAAGCACACAAAATAATTGCGGAAGCTCGTCAATACTTGTTTTTCGCATAAACTTACCGACTTTAGTTATATACTGCTCTGGATTTTCCAAAAGGCTAGTCGCGCAGTTCTTTGGCGCGTCAATACGCATAGAACGGAACTTTAAGCAAGTAAATTCTTTACCGTAAATCCCCACCCTTTTTTGCTTAAAGAAAACAGGGCCTTTCGATTCAATTTTTATGGCGATAGCAAAAATTATAAATATTGGCGATAGAATAATAATCCCTAAAAGCGAAGAAAAAAAGTCGAAACAGCGTTTTACTAACCTATAGAACAGCCTTCTTTTTGGGTTTTGCTCAAAGTTTAAAATATACTCGTCGTAAAACTCGTCAGAATATTCCTTTTTGTAATCGATAGTCAAATCTTTAGAAAGTTTGACTTCTTCGGTTTGAATTAAATTTTCATTTGTTTTGATTTCACTCATTGAAAAAACGCTCCAATAGGCTTTTTAGTAAATACTACTTTTTAGTAAATACTAGTTACATAATAAATTTTATTATATTCTATCACAAAAGATAAGGTTTGGCAAGGGTTATTTATGAAATAAATAAAAGAAAACTGTATAATTGTATCCAAAATTGCATAATTTTTACTCGATTTTTATAAAATCTTCCCCTTTTTCGACACAAAAAAATCGCAATAATCGCGCTATAGCGCGATTATTGCGTTAAATTATGTATAGCATTAGATATCGTCGTTATTGTTTGGGAACAGTGGCAGTTCGAAAAAGCCTGCACACACTTCTTGCGAATATTCCTGACACGGTGGAATATTACAATATCCGTAACTCGGAATTAAAAGTTGCACTTCCATTACAATTTTAAGTATTACCGTAATACAGCTTGTAACCGTAAAAGTATTCACGTCAGTGTACGTGCCTTCAGTTGAAATAAGCGAAACTACCGCTTCAACCTCGTACGGAATTACGCTAGGCTCTGGCACGAATAAAATAACGTCTTGTGAAACCGTTACCGAGCTTTGAGCAATTCCTTGCACGCCGTTAGCGTCGGTATACAACACTTCGACAGGGATTGCTATCGTAGCCTGCACGCGCGCCATATTAGGCCTATCGCTTAATCTATCGACTTGAACGGCTTGGATTATTCCGCGTGTAGTAGAACTTTTTGCGCTTATAAAGGTTAATGGGAACGCTGGCGCTACGGGGTTATTATTAGTAAGCGGTAAAATAACGCCTTCTTCCTGTGTTTGTTTTATGCACGCATCAAAAACTTTATTCACTTCTACACACACTTTTTCAGTCATGCCGTTAAGCGGATTTCCGCTGATTTTGCACGGGCATCTGTCTTGATTGAAATTTGTAAAAAATGACATAATTATCTCCTTTTCAGATTTTCGTCTACGCTATAATATATGCTACCGCCTTCTAGTTTGATACATAAAAAGTCGCAACCAGACAAATTTTGGTTGCGACCTTTATTAAATTAAATTCATTTCTTTTAACGCACTAGTTAAATCTATAAAACTTTGAGTAGATAACGTTTCGCCACGGCAAGCGACGTCAATCCTAGCCTTAGTTAAAGCATCTTCTGCCTGCACCCTTGTTATCTTTAGTCCGTTTATAAGGTTGTTAGCAAGCGTTTTGCGCCTTGACGAGAACGCGAGCTTGACCGTCTTTCTATATGCGTTTATATCGTCTATTTGATATTTATTCTTGTCAATATCAATTCTTACCACCGCCGAGTCAACGTTCGGTTTAGGATAGAACATATCGCGCGACACGCGCATTATTATTTTTGAATTTGCGACAGCGTCAATAGACGCTGTTATACTTCCGTAGTCAGGAGTATTTTCCTTTGCGCAAAGTCTGAGCGCGACTTCTTCTTGAACCATTACAACGATTTTTTCGCACAAAGTAGACTCTTCAATGAGTTTCATAATTATCGGCGTAGTGATATAGTATGGCAAATTAGCAACGACCGAGAAATTTCCCCCGACCATCTTTTCGATATCGGAAATTTTCTCTTTCATAAAATCTTTGAAAATGACTTCAGCGTTTTCTACACCTGCAAGGCTTACGCTTATAACGCCTACTAAGTTTTTATCAATCTCATAGCCGTAAACCTTTTTGACCTTCTCTGCGATTGCGCGAGTAAGCGTTGCACCGCCGACACCTATTTCAATAACGGTATCCGTTCCTTTTAAGTCAGATTTTTCAACGATAGCAGAAAGCAGGTTTTTATCAGAAATAAAGTTTTGACCAAACCGCTTTTGAAATTTGAAATTGTTTTTAATAATAATTTCTTTTAAACTCATAATAATTTTAAAAAAAACGCGAATAATCGCGCTATAACGATACATACTACTATTACCTAGCCAAGTTTCATTTAAAGAAGTTACACTTTTTTAAGAATAGATTTAAAATTCAGTTTTAAGTTTTTTCTTATATTTTTCAAACTTAGGATTAGGTAACAAAAGAAGGCTTGCGGTCGCAAAATTGCGACCGCTTGCTTTATTTTAACTT
>JAZURK010000058.1:0-2570 GCA_045606165.1 Christensenellaceae bacterium | reverse complement strand
TTAACGTAGTTTTGGATTTCTTTTTTAAGTTCTTCAGTGCCTACGGTGCCTTTAGTCAATACGATACTTGCTTTAACAACTTGACCTCTTACTTCGTCAGGCACGGCGGAAACGCCACACTCGAGAACGTAAGGGAGTTCCATTATTACGGACTCTATTTCGAAAGGTCCGATACGGTAGCCACTAGACTTGATTACGTCGTCAACACGGCCAACGTACCAGAAGTATCCGTCTTCGTCACGCCAAGCGGTATCGCCCGTGTGATACATACCGTCGTGCCAAGCCTCGTGAGTTTTTTCGGCGTCTCTATAATATTCTTTGAAAAGTCCACAAGGTACGCTTTTATCAGTATGGATAACGATTTCGCCTACTTCACCTGGGGCAACCGTCTTTCCGTCGCTATCAACGATGTCAACGTCGTATTGAGGGTTTGCTTTACCCATTGCGCCTACCTTTGGCGTAGTGCCGTAAAGGTTAGCAATGGCAAGCGTGGTTTCCGTTTGACCAAAGCCTTCCATAATTTCAAGACCCGTAGCCTCTTTGAATTTGTTGAATACTTCAGGGTTTAACGCCTCGCCAGCGGTTGTCATATGGTGGATTGAAGTAAGGTCGAATTTAGATAAATCACCACGAATTAACATACGGAGCATAGTTGGTGGAGCGCAGAAAGTAGTGATGTTGTATTTAGCGAACATTGGGAGTATATCGTTTTCGTCGAATTTATCAAAGTCGTAAACGAATACCGCGCCTTCGCAAAGCCATTGACCGTAAAGTTTACCCCAAAGCGATTTACCCCAACCCGTATCGCTAATAGTTAAGTGTAAGCCGTCGCGCTCGCAACAGTGCCAATATTTGGCTGTTACAAAATGGCCTAAAGCGTAGGTATGTTTATGCGCCGCCATTTTAGGATTGCCCGTCGTACCCGAAGTAAAGAACATTAAAGCGGTATCGTCGCCACAAGAACTTTCTTCGTTGCGGTAATAGTGAGCGCTGAAAAGTGGGTATTCTTTATCGAAATCTTGCCAACCGTCTTTAACCCCTCCTACCATTAAAAGTCTTTCTACTTGAGGGCATTTTTTAGCAGCGCTTTGAGCGTAAGTATAAGTATCGCCGTCTGCGGTACAAACTATTGCTTTTACGCCTGCGGAATTATACCTATATTCAAAATCGTGTTCTTTAAGTTGGTTAGTTGCCGGAATTGCAACCGCGCCGAGTTTATGAAGGGCAACCATACAGAACCAAAATTGATAGTGGCGTTTAAGTACGAGCATTACTTTATCGCCTTTTTTAATGCCAAGCGAAGTAAAGTAGTTTGCTACTTGGTTAGACGCGCGCTTGATATCTCTAAAAGAAAAACGGCGTTCAACTTTATTTTTATCAAGGTGGAGCATAGCAAGTTTGTCGGGATATTTTCCAGCGATTTTATCAACGATATCAAAACCGAAGTTAAAGGTATCGGTATTTTTAAAATCGATAGAAGTAAGCCTGCCGTTTTCGTCTTCTTTTACGTCGACGAATTTTTCACAAACGAGCGTTTCGCTAGTTCTCGCTTTGATAACGGTTTTAACGATTTCTTCTTCCTTGCTGTCTTTACCCGCTAAAACGAAAGCCAAGAACTCACAGTTTTCGCCGTCAACGGCAACCATACCGTGCGGTGTTGAACTGTCGTATAAAATGCTGTCGCCTTCTTCTAATACTTCAACGTGGTCGCCGATTTGAATTTTGAGTTTACCCTTTAAGATATAGTCGAATTCTTGGCCGGAGTGCGTTGCAAGTTGAATTGGCGAATTTTCGGTTTTTTTAGAATATTCATAAGAAACGTAGTAAGGCTCGGCAAGTTTGTTTTTAAATCTTGGCGCAAGGTTTTTAATGTCGATACCTTCTTCTTTAGCCGTTGCTTGACCTTTACCCTTTCTTGTTACCGTATAGTTGGTAAGTTTAGCAGACTTACCTTCAAGTAAGTCGGTTAAATCCATATTAAAAGCGATAGAACACTTATGAATAAACGAGAACGGAATATCTACTTCGCCACTTTCGTAAATAAGATATTGTTCTTCGCTAGTTTGCGTGTTTATAGCCATTTCGCTAACCGATAAGTCTAAAATTTCACGCATTTCTTTAATTCTTGTTGCAAGTTCTGCTAATTGATTTAAAGTTTTATTTGTGTTCATAAAATCAATCTCCTTAAAAGATTTTTCTTTTTGTTTAATAGCGTGCCGTTTATAATGACAAAAACAAAAGCCCGCCTCAAGATTTCTCTTTGAGACGGGTATAAAATACTCGCGGTACCACTCAAATTGCGATTTAATAAAAATCGCCACTTCAAAGTCTAACAACTTCTATGCACTTACGTAGCAAACACGGAAAGCGTCTACTTGGATAAAAAATCCTTTTGGGCTTTCGGCTCGGAAGTGATAAGTTATTTGTAGGTTTTATCGGGTTCACACCGTCCCCAACTCTCTTTAAAAACGCTTTACAAATACAGTCTTCGTCACAGCCAAGTCGGAGGCCAAGCGGTCTTAGGAAGACAAATTATTGTGCCAACTCCTTGGCTCACAGAACGACATGGC
>JAZURK010000057.1:0-12807 GCA_045606165.1 Christensenellaceae bacterium | reverse complement strand
GCGGTATCGCTAATTTCTTGACTACCAACCACTTTAGCAAGGTTGTGATAAAAAAACGAAAATACCATATAAACGCCGTGGATTTCCATACCTTCGGGGATTGTTCGTGGCGCAACGCCGTAACTTCCGGGGTTTTTGATAAGGTTATAAGTGTTTTCGTAAATTTCAAGCGCAATTTCTTTAGCAATTGGGTTTTTTGTAAGTTTATAATACTCCGTCATACCGGCTAAAACGAAACCGTCAACGTAAATACTAGTAGCGCCCGCTTTTAAATTGCCGTATTCGTCGTATAAATAATTCCAACACTCGCCTTTAGGTGGGCGTACCGTTAAAAGATAGTTAAATAAACCGTTAGCCCTTTCAAGATATTCGGGGTTTTTATCTATTTCGTTATACATACAAGAATACGTCCAAAGCGCACGTCCTTGCGACCAAATAAATCTATCTTTCGATATAACCGTGCCGTCTTCCGTCAAGCAGTTGTTGATAGCACCGCTTTCGTCTTTAGAATATTTAAGCCAGTACGGCATTACTTCGTTATTTAAAGTATCTAAATATAACTTATAATAATCTCTCATTTTTTGTTCCTTTAATTATGGGGTGGCATATAGCCACCCCGATTATAACGTTTTATCGTAGGGGATGGCGTTGGGGCATCCCGCATTATATTTTATTCAACTGTAAATTTAGCAAGGTCTGAAGCGTAGAATACTTCGCCTTTTTTAGTTAATTTGTCAGTTTTAATCCAAGGACAGCAGTACCATTCGCCGTTATCGGCAACGGCAAGCGTTTGAATATTCTTTGGATAATCTCCGTTAGGTAATACGATTACGCCGTGGTCTTTGTATTCGTCTTTAGAAAGCGAGTAAGAAACGGCTGTTAATCTTGCAGTGCCGTCTTCAGCAGTGTAGCCCGAGATATAGTAAAGCATATCGTCGTTGCTAGGTGCTTTAGTAAGAGTCATATAGCCGTATCTAAAGTCTTCAAAAGAACCTCTTTCGATACAAACTTGGCTGGCAATTCTTCTAATGATTTTAAATTCTTTATTTACAGGGTCGAACGAGTATAAGTGACCTGTTTTTGGTTGAATACCGTAGAATTTCTTATAAGTTTTATTGTAAACGAGATAACGCCAGTTATAACCTTGGTGTCCACCTTTAGTAGAATCCCATTCGCCGAAGATATCGCGTTTTAAGTTACACCAATCAACGAGTTTAACGTTACCTTTAGCGTCAGTTTCGTAGATTTCGCCGTTAGATAAAGTAAAGTATGCAAGACCGGTAGTAGGTTCAACGGCAAAGATACGGCAAATACAAGAATATCTATCGCCAACACCGATTTCGCCGTCAAGCGCAACCTTACCAGCGTTGATAAGTTCGTTAGTGTTTACGTCGTAAATTAAAAGTAAAGCGCTTGGCCAAGTTAAGCAGTAGCAAATACCACGGTCGGTATCCATAGTTAAAGTGATAATACCTTCGCCTTCTGGGGATTTAGCAACTACTTCAGTTTTGCCGTTTTCATCGATAGAAACGATTCTACCACCGGCGTAGCCAAGATATCCTTCTGGAGGAGGGGCAGGGTTTTCTTTACCGTCAGGCGTAGCGCCACCGTAGAAAGAACAGTGTGTAGCAAACCAAATTTTACCGTTGTATTTGTAAAAAGGTGTATGCGATTTACCTTGTGGGATACGTTTAACGTCAGCCTCGCCACAAATAACGCCTAAATCGCCAATGAGTTCAGGTGTGTTAGTGCCGATTTTTAAACGATATGCTTTACCAGGGAAGTCGATATCGTGAGTGCAGAGTGTATAGTAGATATAATCGTCTACTATAGAAAGTGAGTTGAAGTTTGAGTCTGATTCAGGGAACTTACTGTCAAAAACGTGCATTTTAATTTCTTTAGCCATATATATTAAATCTCCTTAATAATTATTAAATTTACAAAATGGTTTTACCATTTAATTTTGAAAGTGTTGCTTTCAATATCTCTAGGATTAACAATTACAAGCGTTGTAGTATCCTTTCTAGTTCCGTAGTTTGTTGCGTGGAAACCTTGCTCTGTCTTGATATAACCCTTTTCAGTAGAAAGTTCGATTACCGCGCCGTCATTTTCAATAATTGCTACGTTATCTTTAATTTCTACCTTGCAATCGCTGTGAAGAGTAAATCTTTCGGTTACTTCGCCGTCTTTAGGTGAAACGCCTTTACGTTTTAATACGTCGGTAAATACAACTTCGTTTTCGCCACCGTAGTTAAGCGTTCTTTGAACGATAACGTTATCAGGTAAAATTTCATAGCCAACGTGTTCGCCCGTGCAAACTACCTTGTCGCCGTCCGTTTTAAAGTTAACAAGCGAATTGAGTTTTCTTTTTAAACCGACTAACTGTAAAGCCTTTTCGCCCGCAACTTCGCCAAATTGCGCTGATGCAATTCTTTCGTCCGTTTCAATTCCGTCAATAATTAAGGTATTGTGCGAAAGTGCGCTTCTAGATTTTCTTCTCCAAGGTTTATCGCCCGTATACGTATAAGTACCAGAGTCAATCATAAACGGTTTACCTTTTGCGCAAAGAGTAAATGCTAACTGGTCGTTATGAGAGTGTCCGTAATGCGATTCTTTAGCAATACTAGGGTCGCCACCCGCGCTGAATACGCAGTGGAAATCGTTTTTAGCAACGATAGCAAAACCTATGTGGTGATAAATTTGCGAAGAGTATTCAAAAGTAGATTGTATCGTTTTAGCATCATCGAAGTACGCTTTAGACGCGATAAAGTCAATTTCTTTAGCGGAAGATGGAACGATAGAACTGTCGTTAAATAAAACGGCAACGGTACATGCAACCGAGCGCATATCCGCGTTGTGTTTGTTTCGTGATTCCCACTCGATATATCTACCCGCGTCGTTATCGCTAATGTAAGGGATATTGCCGTCAGGTTGGGTAAGCATACAAAGCGCTCTTGCCGACCTACGCAATCTTTCAATAGCAACTTCGGATAAAAGGTGGTTACTTCTTATATACTTTAAGAAATCTTCGGCGTTTTTACAGCCTTTAACCCTCAACGCGTGAAGGGTAGGGTATGTAAACATTTCTAAAACGTACGCGTGGTACGACGTGGTGTTTTCAAAGTCAAAACCGTCTTCGTTGATTTGGCGTTCAATTTGTTTAGAAATCAAGTGCCAACAAGTTCTATCAAGCGAAACGTTATAAACGGGTATATCTTCAGTAGAACGTTCATCGCCGTAAAGCGCAGTAGTAAGCGTTAACGCGCACGCCTCGGCTACCATATGGTTATGTTCAGACCTAAATTCAATCGTCATTGCGATAAATTTAGTATGAAGTAAAATAAGTTCGTAAATTATTTCTAAAAATCTTCTATCTATATCGCTGTTAAGGTCGATATCAAGCATAGCAACCGTACAAATGATATTAGTTACACGGATAGAAACGTTCATACCGTTACGCCAAGCAGGTCCGTAGTACGGAGGGTTAACGGCAACCCAGTCTAAAAGTTGAGATATAACTTCATTGCGGTACTTTTTATCTTTTGTTAAACGATATGCGTGCGCAAGCGTTAAAAGATAGTGCATTCTTGAAAAGTCTGACGGCGTTTTAGCGTCAACCCCTTCAATTTTAGCAACGGGAACGTCAGTATGCCATACTAAATCGTAAACGTAGCCAGTAATAATATCTAAATGCCAAGGAATAGGCGAATAGTTAGGCGAAACTTCCCTTGAAAGTTCTTCCGCTTTTTTCATAAAGTCTACGTATTTAGGCGCAACTTCTATTGCTTTCTTTCTCGTATCTTCGTAGTTGTGGTTAGGATTAGAATATTTATGACCTTCAAATCCCTTACAGTCCATACCGTAATGAATTACCGCAGGCGTAGAACCTAATACCGATAATTCGTGGTTTAAGATTTTGTCAGCACAAGGTATGCAAGACGGGTCTGGTTTGTAATTTTTACTAACAACCAAGTTCAATCTTTTTAAAAATTCTTTCATAACGTATATCCTTATATATATTTCGTTACTATAATTGTAGCACAAAAATTAGTCAAGTGTATTACAAATATTGCTATAAATATTACATTAATTGTACTGATTATAATTGAGGGTGTTTTTATTAAATAAAAAACCCCGCACAATCGCGGGGTAAATTTGTTTTATTAAGCCATTTTTGAAAGCATTTCTTTTTTTACTTCGCAGTAAAGCGGACTATTTGAATTGAAATTTTCAATTTCGTCGCAAACGTGCGAGCCGATTCTTAACTTGCCGTTTGTTGCAAGCCCAGCGATATGCGGTGTTAAAATAATATTTCTTACCTTTCGAAGTTTACTGTCTTCAGGGAGCGGTTCTGGGTCGTAAACGTCAAGGCAAACGTATTTTAAATTGCCCGCTACAACGTGGTTATAAAGCGCGTCTTCATCGATAAGCGAGCCCCTTGCGGTGTTGATTAAAATAGCGTCTTTTTTCATAAGTTTAAGGGTGTCTTCGTTAATGATATGGTAAGTTTCAGGGATAGACGGAGCGTGAAGTGAAACTAAATCGCTTTCCTTTAAAAGAGTTTCAAAATCAACCTTTGTCGCTCCCATTTCCTTTGCTTTTTCTTCCGAAACGAACGGGTCGTAAAGCAAGATATTAACGCCGAAGTTATTAAGTAGTTTAATGTAATGCCTACCAACGAAACCCGCCGAAACAACGCCGATAGTAATATCGTATAAATCAGTTACGTTTCTAATTCTAAAAGCGGTGCTATGAAGGTCGTTATTAAGTTCAAAAAAGTTTTTAAGCGTTGCAATGGTTAAGCCAAGCGCAGTTTCCGCAACGCCTATACCAAGTGGGCGTGTAGATGCGCAAACCCTAATACCCCTTGCCCAAAGTTCATCGGTAACGATAGGTTTAACGCTACCTGCGGCGTGGATAACGAGTTTAACGTTTGGGCATTCGTCTAAAATTTCTTTAGTGAGTGCAGGCGTTCCCCAAGACGTAACTATAATATCCGCGTCTTTTACCGTTTTTTTAACGCTTTCTATCGTAGCGTCGCCTTGGTTTAATACAACTTCGCCAAGCGTGTTAATTCTCTCGTACGCTTTATCGGTAAATAAAGTAGTTTTTAATGATTCGTTAAATGCAAGTGCTATTATCATAATTTTTCTCCTTTAGAAAGTATCTATATTATTTGTTTTTTTAATAAATTCTATATAATAACTTGGCTCGTTAAAAATTCCGCCGAAGTTTTCATAAAAGCCTTTTGTTAAATCGTAAATATTACTGTCGGTAAAACCGCCGTCAAGGTAGTTTTTCATTTTTTCCCAATTAACGTAGTTTTGCGCGCCGTTAGACTCCACAACGCCAATCTTCATACCATCAAGCGCGGTCAATCTAGATGCGAAGTTTTTATTCCACTCAACCATATACGGATTAACAGTTAGGTCGGCAGGGAAACATTGTACGCCGTGTTGTTTAGCGTAGTTAGCCATTTCAATACTAACCGACAGCGTTTTAGCAACCGGTTTAAGCGTAAGTGTTTTATAGCCGAGTTCTATTCGCTTTTTAGCGTCTTCTAAACTGTGTACCGATTCGTCGGCAGAGAAGTTAACGGGTAAATCCCCGATATAAATTTCCATTTCTTCAGGGAAAGGCTCTTCAAAGGTAACCGTTCTATCAAGTACGCCTATTTCTTGCATATAATTAACTAAATCGGTTAATCTTTGCTTGCTATCGTACCTTCCGTTGGCGTCGTAATAATAAAGAACGTGCCCTGACGTTGTGTAAGGCGTTTTTATATCTTTAAGCGCGTTATGAAGGTCTAAAATTCTTTGCTTATCCCACTCAAGCATTTTACCTCTATCGTCGTCGCCGTCGGGGTTAGAGCCGATTTTGATTTTAAACAAGCACACGCCGTCGTTCGCCATTTTTATAACGTCGTCTACCGTGGTGTTGTAGGTGATAAGCGGAATATTTGCAAGGGCGTAATTTTTAGTTTCGCCTTTAAAAATATCTTCAAAGTTTTGTGTTTTATTAATTTTTGCCCATAAATTCCAGCAGGCAAAATCCACCGCTACAAGCGCGTTAAGCACGAAAGTTTTACTAACCTTCATATCGCAAATCTCGCAAGCGTAAGCGTAAAGTTTATCAAAATTATCCTTTATTATATCGTACGGCTTTTCGTAAGAGTTGCCTTTAATAAGTTCAAGGGCGTACTTGGTTACCGAATACATAAGTTCGTTTGATTTTTCTTCGCCGTAGCGCAAAAATACGTTAGAGTCTGCCCATAAAACGCTTTCAACGCCAACGCCAATGCCGTAGTTTACGCCGTCGGTTACGCAAACGTAAACTTGCCAAACCCCCGTAAGGCGAGAGCCTTTAAATCCAAACGAATGTAAAAACGGCTCGTTCTCGTACGCCGAATAGGTATTTAAAATTTTCATAATTATAAATAAATCTTCCTTGCTTTTTTACTGTACGCGTCGTAATACGCGTTGCCGTCGTAAGAAACTTCGTAAAGGCGTTTATCGTCAAGCGAAATTTCTTCGCCACCGTTTTCTTTAGAAACTTTACCTGCAAGTAAAACTTTAATGCCGTCAACTTGTTTAGTTGGGTCTATCATAATATTTTCCTTGCCGTCAAAATAATCGCAAACCGTTTCCATTAACGACTCGTAAAGTTTAGCGTTATCTACCGCAAAGCAAAAATCGGTAGACGCATCGCTATCTTCGGTTAAAATTATAGTGTTCCAAAAGATACCGCGATTTTCTATGCAAACTACTTGACCTTGAGAGCCGTCTTTAAAATTAATAAAATAGTTTTCAGTTTCAAAATCACCAAAAGTAGAGCCTTTTTGATACTTGCAACTAATAGGCTCGCTAGCGTGAAGACCTAAGACTTCTTCAACGGAGTGAATAAAATAACTAAATCCGTCACCGCCCGAAGTTACTATCGTTTGTACGGGACGAGTGTTTAATTCTTTAAACTTATTAAGCGCGTTTTTAACTTCGTAAGTGTACCTTAAAGCCGACGTGCCTATAACTTTTGCCCCAGACTTAACCATTTCTAAATATTTATCAACGTCTTTCATATTACCAACTAGCGGTTTATCTATATATACTATCTTATTAAGGCGAATAAACGGTTCAAGGTAATCAAGGTGCTTATCCCAATTACAACTGTGGATAAATACTACGTCGACTTCTTTAGCAAGTTCTTCAAGAGTTTTACAAATTTTAAGGTCGTATTTTTTAGCGTAAGCGGAAAGTTCGTCTTCACCCCTAAAGCCGTCGTTATAAACGGCAACGTATTTAGCCCTACCAATTTTTTCAAGCGCCCACGTAAACGAAAGAGGGTGGGATACGTCTATATTAACAGCGCCAAATTTAATCATTTTTCCTCCACCTATATCCGTTGCGGGTATAGGTTATTTTTGTTTTCTATATATATTTTAAAATAATAAAATACTTTTGTCTTTATCTAAAATTTACTTATAGGTTAAATATTTGCACAAAATTATCTTTTTGGTATTGACTTAACTTAAATTAATGCTAAAATATATCTATGGATATTAAAGTTATATGGGTTGCGGACCACTCGGCTTTCACGGTGCAAAATCACACTCACGAGTTTTATCAACTAGCGCTTTGTAGGAAGAAAGGCGGAACTATTGCTATCGACGGCAAAGCGTACGAAGTAATGCCCGACACCGTTTATTTAATGAAAAAGGGCGTAATGCACGGTATGGAACGGTTTGACGATATGCGCCTTATAGAAATTAAGTTTTTAGCAAGTGGCGAAGAACTTATCAAGCGATTAAATTTATTGCCCGACGCGTTTAGCGTAAGCGAGTTTCCGTTTATGAAAAATATGCTAATCCAAGCGGTAAAAGAAGGCTTAAACGGTAAAGTTTACTGCAATGAAACGGCGTCGTCGGCGCTTAAAATCTTTTTTGCAACGGCTATTAGGGAATTTATTAAAGATTTACCTAGTGAAAACTTGGATTCGCAAGGCAACAAAGTATATTACGGCAAAACGGGTTACGTTAATAACGATATATTAATACTTAACTTAAAGCCGTATATTGAAGAAAATATACATAGAGAAATAACCTTGCAAGAACTAGCGGATAAAGTATATTTTACGCCTACTTACTTTATTAGACGGTTTAAAATATTATGGGGCGTTGCGCCTATGAAGTTGGTTAATAAAGTAAGGATAGAAAAAGCAAAGCAATTACTTTTGAATAATGAATTAAGCGTTTCGCAGGTGGCGAGAAAATGCGGCTATAAAAGTTTACATTATTTTAGCCGCGCTTTCAAGCAAGAAGAAGGCATTTCGCCTACCGATTATATAAATTCTTACGCGGTAAAAGGGGGATTAAATGAATAATTATAACGGCAAAAAATTTTCCGTGCTAGGCGACTCTATTAGCACTTATTTAAGTTATAGCGAGCCGTTTGAACACGCTTTTTACAACTATCAAAATTTACGACAAGCAAATATTTTCAGCGTAGAAGAAACGTGGTGGGGCGCGGTAATTAAAGAATTAGGTGGAGAAATTTTAAGAAACAACTCAATTTCAGGCAGTACCGTGTGCTATAATGATAAAGATAAGCGCGAAAGTTACGCTTGTAGCGACAAAAGGACTTCTTCGCTCCATACAAGCACCGCTACGCCAGACGTTATTATGGTGTATATCGGAACTAACGATTTTGGTATGGGCAAAAGAATTTCTAGCGAGGATAAATCCGATTTAACGGTATTTGAAAACGCGTATAAAACTATGCTTAAAAAGTTAAAAACCAACTATCCTAGCGCGGAAATATGGTGCGTTTCGTTATGCACTTGCACCGTGGCAACAGACCCGTCTTTTAAATTTGATTATTACTGGGGCGGTATCCATATAACCGAGTATAATAAAACTATAAAAGCCCTAGCCGAAGAATTAGGCTGTAAATTTATAGATATTTACGACGAATCGAACCCTTACGACACAATGGATGAAATACATCCTAACTATATAGGTATGCAAACTATAAAAACCAACGTACTTAAAAACTTATAAGGAGAATTATTATGGACGAAATCAAATTGTATGAAAATTATTTAACACACGTAGGCGAGTTATCAAAAAGAGTAAACGAAGATACTGCCGATAGAATAGGCGAAAGTGTAGCAGATATGATATTAAGCGTATCGAGTAACCTTAAAAAAATCAACGAAGACTCGTTTTTAAAAATAAAGGAATGCTTAATTAAAGCGTGTGAGTGGGCTAATTTAATTTCTCACGTTTACTGCGCTAAAGAAAACTGTATTCCTAGCGCCGTTGGAGAAATTATTAGTGAGATTTCTTATCTTCACGCGGTAGTTATAAGGGTTAAAGGCAATAAAAAATTAAAAGAAGAATTAAGCGAAGAAATTGCCGAAATTCTTTGCGATTTAATTTGGGATAACACCATTTACCACGAAAAAGAATATTGGCTTACTAAAGAAAAGGTAGATAGCGTTGTAAATTCGCTTACTCAAGATAACGAACAAGAAAAAAACAATCAAGAAAGCGACGAAGAAAAAGTTGAAAAAATAGAAAAGTATTATTCAGAGCATTTAAATTCTAACGTAAAATGGGAAATGCTTGAAGATATGGATTTCGACGTATTAGGAACGGCTTTCCTCTACGGAAAAACCGTTACTGCAAGTTTAGTTCAACGAAAGTTTGGTATCGGTTATCCACGCGCGCAAGTGATACTTGCTAGGCTTGAACAGGCAGGGGCTATTTCCGAAGTGGTCGATAAAGTAAGAATACTTCGTACAACTATTGAAGAAGTAGAAAAAAACAGAAAAAAATAAAAACAATGGCTTGGTTGAAATAACCAAGCCGTTGCTTTTATTTAAGGGGTTTATTTATTAGCAAAAACTTTTATTGCTTTTTTTACGTCTTCTTTCATTGCTTTGGTTGCAGCGAATTCTACGTCGTGTAAATATTTAGTAGTATCGCTTTCAATAACTTCTTTAGCCGCCATATATCCCGCTTTAGACATATACGAGTAATAGTTGATTTTTCTAATGCCGTTTGCTATTGCAGTTTTAAAGCCTTCTTCACTTACACCGCTACCGCCGTGCATTACGAGTGGTAAACCCGTTGTTTTAGCGCATTCTTTTATAACATTAAAGTTAAGTTTAGGTTGGCTATTATAAAAACCGTGTGCCGTACCGAAAGCAATAGCAAGCGCGTCAACGCCCGTTTCTTCGCAAAATGCTTTAGCCTCGTCAGGGCGAGTGTAAAAGTCTTCGGGTTTAGCGTTTTTAATTTCTTCACCGCTACCTGCTTCGCCCGTTACAAGTCTACCGAGTTCCGCTTCAACGCTAACGCCCATAGAGTGCGCTATTTTAGTTACTTGTTTAGTAAGCGCTAAATTTTCTTCGTACGGAAGGTGTGATGCGTCTATCATAATGGAAGTAAAGCCTATTCTTAACGCTTTATAAATCATATCAAGCGATGTGCCGTGGTCTAAATGCACGCAAACGGGAACTTTAGCATTTTTAGCAACCGCGAGCATAGCGGGGCCTACCATTGATATATCGTTATAAAGGTTATGAACTTCGGCGTGCGCGATAATAACTGGTTCGTTTAATTCTTCCGCTGCCGAAATAATTGCTTGCAACGAATCAAAACCCGTTGCGTTAAACATACCTATTGCCGTGTTTCTTTGTTTGGCAATTTCTAAAATTTCTACTAAATTTACAAGCATTTTCTATTTAATCCTTTACAATATTTAATAATTTCTTCTTCAGTTTTAAGTCCGCTAACCGCGTCGGCTTTAGTGAGCGCTAAAACTGCGGTACTCGATGCAAACTCTAAAATTTCCTTATCCGATTTGTTTTTATAAATACCTATTAACGCGCCGGCGCAAAAAGCGTCGCCCGCACCCGTAGTACCTACGATAAAATTGCTTGGTAAATCGTACGACGGGTATTTAATTTCCCCTTCGTTAGAAACGCATACGCTTACGCTTGGAGTGTGAATAATAACTCTATTTATAACTCCAAGTTCTTTTAATTTTTTAGCAATTATAATAAGGTTGTTTTCAGTTGGTTCAACGCCAACTATTGCACCCGCTTCAACTTCGTTGATAATCAAATTATCAACGTACTTAAGGCAAGGAATAACTAGCGAGTATCTATTAGAGTTTTCGCTAACTAGGTCAATCGAGGTTATAACGCCTTTTTCTTTAGCCGACTTTAAGATTTTTAAGCCGTCGCCATCGTCGATAGTATCAAGCAGTAAAAAGTAGCCTAGGTGTAACATTTTAACGTCTAACTTATCTAAATCAACGTCGTTAAAGCCAAAGGTGGAGTTTGCGCCTTGATAGGTAAAAAAGGTGCGTTGACCACCCGAAACGCTCATAACTTCGGTAAAACTCGTTTTGTCGTTGCAGTCTAAAATATTCGTAACGTCAACGCCGTTATTTGATAAAAAATCCTTAACGAATTTACCGTTATCGTCTTTGCCCACTTTACCAACCGCTTTTATGGTAATATCGGGGCAAATGCGCTTTAAGTCGGCGGAAACGTTAGGTACGCAACCGCCAACTGCCGTTTGAACACTTTTTATTTTAGTAAGTTCGCCCGCCTTTGGATAAGCGGATATTTCGTTTAAATTGTCTACTAGAATACTTCCCGCAACCGCAATACCGTTTTTCATATTAGTTACATTCCGCAACGAGCGGACCTGCTAAATCTTTAAGGAAGAATAATCTACCTGCAAGGGTAGGGATATACGAAGAAGTAATCCAAGGCGTTTTGCCGTAGCGAAGAGTCATCCAAAGCGACATACCTTGCCATTGCATACCTCTGCCGAGAGTTCCGTCCGCACCGCCAATGGCGTAGTCGGCTTGTAAGAATAAGCCTGGGCCTATGGTGTTTGCTCTACAAGGAACTAAAGTAGTTCTCGATTTAAAACTTGTAAGCGCGTTTTGTTCGACCGTTAACGGATGAATTTTAGCGGCTATTCTATAAGGTGCTTTTTCCCATTCTTCAGCCGTTTTGTAATCGCTTGCAAAAGTAGGTTCCCAAAACGCGATATGGCACATTCTACCGATACCGTAAACAAGCACTAACTTGGCGCCTTCACCTTTTAACTTTGCAATTTTTTCAGGGTAAGAAGGTAAGTTGTCTTTTGTTGCAAAGTTTCTTTGGTTTTTAGGAACGGTTAAAGAGCCAAGCGGGTTGAAAAGTGCTTGTTCCATGGCGTATTGGAAAGAACCAGGGTTGTCGCTTGAAAGGGTGTTACCTTCGCTATCAGCCCATTCGTCCATATTGAAAGTGTAAACGTGCTCGCACGAAACCTTCCATTCTTTAAGGAAGTAAACTACCCATTTATACATACCCATAGGTCCTACCGGAAGAATAAATGCAATTTTTTCGCCCTTTTCTTTAGCAAGGCGAATTTGCATAGCAATTTCGTGGCCCATATACACTTCAAATTCGTAAAGGTTATCGCATTTTATAGGGTTAAAGTCTTTATTCCAATGCGCTTGTCTATCCAAAATCTTTTCAGGCGCGTCGATGCACGCGTCGATTTTATTAAAATCCCAACCTTCTGGGTAAAAGCCTTCAAGAGCGCTTCCTTTTACTGTACTGTTAAAATCCATTTTTATATCTCCTTATGGTAATAATCTTTTAGTCGTGCCTTTTAAGTAAACTTGGCATTGTCTAAATCCTTCGGCGTATTCCGCTCCGCATTGATATCCCCTATATCTTGAACAAGTTTTAACCATATCAGGGAAATCAATTCCATCGTGGTCACGCATCCATACTACT